>NZ_JBANEW010000096.1:0-462 GCF_049890855.1 Lacrimispora sp. 38-1
AAGTTTTCAAAGAATTAAAAAAGAATAAGGAAACATCAGAAGACAAAGAATTTCTGGTGCCGATGCGCTTAGGGGACACACCCGTTCCCATCTCGAACACGATGGTTAAGACCTAAGCGGCCGATGGTACTATACTGGAGACGGTATGGGAGAGCAGGTGGGTGCCAGATTATTTATGGGCTTATAGCTCAGCTGGTTAGAGCGCACGCCTGATAAGCGTGAGGTCGGTGGTTCGAGTCCACTTAAGCCCATTGGTTTAAAAAACCAGAGAAAAAAGAATACAGGGATAGCCTTAATAGGGTAGACCCACATCCGGGTTTTATGGGGGTGTAGCTCAGTTGGGAGAGCACCTGCCTTGCAAGCAGGGGGTCAAGAGTTCGAATCTCTCCATCTCCATTCGATGTTAGAAAAAGCATTGAACACAGTTATTTATCGATTGTGTACACGCTTGAAAGCATCGCA
>NZ_JBANEW010000097.1:0-98401 GCF_049890855.1 Lacrimispora sp. 38-1
CAAAAGAGCTGCGCAGCCTGATATATCAACTGCACAGCTCTTCATACTGTCTTGCTATTTTCTAACTGAGTCAAATTCCTTATATATTTGACCATCAGGCTCAGGGGTTAACAAAGATACGATGATTATCGCCGCGCATGCGACGGTAAATGCAGGAAGAAGCTCATATATGTTAAAGATACCGCCCATGGGACGTACCAGATACTTCCATATGAATACCATCGCTCCGCCTGATATCATACCAGCAACAGCCCCATAATAATTACTTCTTTTCCAGAACAGGGCAAACAGCATGACCGGTCCAAAGGAAGCTCCAAAACCAGCCCAGGCAAAGGAAACAATGGTAAATACCGAACTATCCGGATTCCATGCTAGGAACACTGCTATCAGCGCCACTCCGATTACGGTCAGCCGGGCTGCCAGCATGGAAGTTTTATGGCTTACCTTAAGTTTTAAAAAGTCCTGCATCAGATTCTGAGATACTCCTGATGCGGCTGTTAAAAGCTGGGAATCAGCAGTTGACATGGTACATGCAAGAATACCTGCAAGCACTACACCTGCCAATACCGAAAAAATAAAACCATGGCTTCCCAGAAGACCAGCCAGTCTGATAATAACTGTCTCCGCTTCCGACCCGGAAGCAAATAGCGGAATATGACCTGCAACAGAAACACTGTATCCGATGATTCCAATAAGAATTGCCACAAACATGGAAATCACAACCCAGGTAGAAGCAATGCGTCGGGAAGTTGTAAGCTTTTTCTCATCGCCGATTGCCATAAAGCGAAGAAGTATATGGGGCATTCCAAAATAACCCAGCCCCCATGCCATAGTTGACACTATATTCAATACACCATAGGGAGAAGACGTCTGGTCTGCCATATTATGCGCTCTGCTCATACTTAAATACCCGTCCAGAGCACCTGCATTCTCCATAACCTTATCCCAGCCGCCAGAGACTGATATTCCGTAAAATACGATAATAACGAGAGAAATACTCATAACAATACTCTGAACAAGATCCGTAGTGGATACCGCCATAAAACCGCCCATTACGGTATATCCAACGACCACAATTGCGCCAAGAATCATGACAGTATGATAATCTACATGAAACAGGCTGTTAAACAACGTGCCAATGGCCTTAAAGCCGGAAGCGGTATATGGAATAAAGAATACCAGAATGATAACAGCAGATATACACATTAATACGTTTTTTTCATCCCGGTAACGCCGGGAGAAAAAATCCGGAATTGTAATGGTATTGCACACTACCGAATACCTGCGGAGACGTTTAGCAACCAAAAGCCAGTTTAAGTAAGTACCTGCTGCCAGACCAATTGCAGTCCAGCCCGCATCTGCAATTCCAGTCATATAAGCAACTCCCGGAAGTCCCATCAGCAGCCAGCTGCTCATATCAGATGCCTCTGCACTCATGGCGGTCACTAACGGTCCCAGCTTCCTTCCTCCCAGATAGAATTCATCAGCAGAGTCGCCTCCGCCCTTTTTGCTGTAATAAAATCCGATATAGACCATAGCCACCAGATAAACCAGAATGGCAGACAATATGCCAACTTGCCCTGTACTCATAACGTTCCTCCTCGTTACACATTTATTTCTGCTGCTTTTCTCATAAAACCCAACAACAATGGGTGTATTATAGCATCAACAAAAATAGAACGCAACGCAGAACGAAGTATAGACTAAATACTGTACTTTTTTATATAAAATGAAATTATTCTTTTATTTTATAATGATTTTCAGCCGTACAATAGTTAAATATAAACATAATACAAGTATGCAAAATTATTTTTCCGGCAGAAATCCGCTTAGAAACGATGGCAGCACAGATGCACTATACTGTCTAAGCGGATATTCTCCCCCGCACAGACACCAGTCATATAAAAGCGCCCGTTCGCAGAGAGCGTAGAGCTTCACCATTTCACTGACGCTCATTTTAGTCCCAATCTGTCCTTCTTCCTGACCCCGGGCTATGATTTTCCTTAAAAGTTTGTAATAGGTCCGGTTGTGGTCCAGCAAATGCTTTTCACCACTGGTAACCAGCTGTGTGGACAACAGCCTTGCCAGAAGATCGATGGAAATACTGTTCTCTATCATCGCAAACAGCTCACTGTTTAGCTGCAGCAACTTCTCTATAGCCGGGAGTTCAGAATCCAGCTGCGTTTTCAGTTCTTCATATTTATCATCAAATAAAACACTAAGAGTGCTAAGAAGAGCATCTTTTCCATCAAAATAATGATAGAACGATCCTTTTGAGGTCTTGGAAAGCTCTATGATTTCCTCCACCGTTGTATCTTCATATCCCTGTTCATAAAACAGTTTCCAGGCAGCGCTTACGATTTTCCCCCTGGTATTGCGCACACTTTTCTTTGCCACGAGACAATTCCTCCTTATTTTCATCCTGAGATGAAATTACACGATTCAGTATATCATAGGAGAGGAAAAAACGTCTATGAAATAAAAATGTTATCGTGACCATATAGCCGTCACGATAACATTTTACAGAGGAGGAATTTTATTTTATTTTATTTTTATCTGCCTATCATAATATTAAGTATCTCTACATCGGTGGACTTCATACCAAGACGCCCCATTCGTCCGATATTTTTTAAAGTTTGTTCATAGTCTTCCTCAACCAGTCCCTCCCCAAACGGGAAAGAGTGATTGCGGATTGCCATTTCATAGCCGAGAATACCAGCATCAACAGCGCTGGAAATTTTTGCTGCACAAGAATCTTTTGCTCCATCACATACAATACCTCCAACATTTCCAAGAGCATTGATCAGCGTTTTACCAATGATATCATAATCCGCACCCTGGAGATAAGCGATTCCGCAGGCAGCCGCAGCTCCGGCAGAAACAGCTCCGCAGTATGCAGATAAATTCCCGATATATCGTTTTTGGTGCAGAGATAAAAGGTTGGTAAGAACAAGCGCCCTGATAAGGACCTCTTTTTCTGCATTTAATTCCTTTGCATAAACGACAACCGGCATCGTACAGGTGATCCCCTGGTTACCACTGCCAGAGTTGATAATAACCGGCATGGCGCAGCCATCCATCCTGGCATCGGAACCGGCTGCCGCAGCTGCTCTGGCTTTGATTCTGATATCATCATTAGATAGAAGCATAAGTGTCCGGCCAACTTGTGAGCTCCAGTCCTGAGTCAATCCAACCTCTGATATGGCGGAATTATACTCAATCTGTCTGTTTATAATATCTTCAACATCTTTAAGATCTGCCTCATTTGCGAATTCAAGGATCTCCCTGATATTAAGCTGTGATTTATCCCCGGAATCCTCAATTTGTATACCCTGCTGCCAAAATACAATCTGATTGTTTTTCTCAATTTTAGAGATATGATTATGTTTTGTCTGAATCTCCACGGCTGCAGACTCAGACCCTGCAGTCAGATAAGCACGTATAAAAAGATTTTCTTCCCCTTCTTCCAGTTCGCAGGTGCAGAGCCCCTGTTGGTTTAATTTTCTGGTCAGTTCAATATCTTCTTTGCCGGCCCCGCTTATCACTTCAAGCTCAGAATCAGGATTACCAGCCACAACGCCTAAAATAGCCGCCACTTCTACGCCTTTTTGTCCGCCGGAATTAGGAACAACAACACCCTTTACATTTTTAATAATATTTCCGCTGCAGCGAAGAAGAATGTGATCAGGCATTTGGCCAAGTACTTCCCTTGCTTTTGCAGCAGCAAGCGCTATGGCAATTGGTTCTGTACATCCCATGGCAGGAATCAGTTCATCCTTTAAAATTTTTAAATAATTATCATACTGAGTTTTTTTCATAGAAGTGTTCTCCTTAAAGGTGCGGTGCCTATTTCTCTTTTTTGTAGAAAGAAACATCGCAGGTTTTACAGCCCTTTGCAATGGTATCACCTAAATGGAATTCATATCCCATTGCGTTTGCGATACCCCGGTCGCCATCCATGGCCATATCACATAATTTCTCACAGGTTGCATCGTCAAACCCCAGGTCCTGCCAGGCTTTTAACAGCGGACAATGGTGAAATTCCAGATCCACTCTGTCTTTATCTTTTGTCTTAAAAGTTATTTCAAATGTTTTTTGAAGAGTTGGAGAAAGAAATGTGTCAGCAAAGACAGATACATCTTCCGGATCCGCACATTTTTCTCTGATGTCTTTTCCCTGGGTATTTCCTGTTTCAGAAATTGCCTGGCGAATGACTTTTTCCATTTCTTCAGCCATGCCGGCTTCACAGCCCTTTGTATAGGTAAGGCCTGTCCATGTGGCGCGATGGCCGATAGCACCTCTCTGAATATCTACTACTGTATCCCCTTTGATCGTAATTTTGTTCTCAATCATGTTTTTATCCTCCTGATTTTTTAATTATTTAAAGAATATTGCCATTACCAGACCTGCAATTAAAACCGACCCGGAAGTTGCACTCACAAAACCTGATACCAGAGTTTTTGGAAGCATGTGTTCTTCTAATATTTTGTATTCCTCATCATTATCAGAAAGCACCTTAGCTGCCTCCACACTTAAGGTATAGCTGGCCGGAAAACCGCCTGCCAAAGTACCGAGCCCAATCGCAAATGACATTGGTGCACTAAGTCCCAGCTTTTTGCCTACCGGAATAGAGAATACCGCCACACCTATTACTGCCAATACAATCAGTACTGCAAAACTTTTTAATAACTGCACCAGAGTATCGGGAGTTACAGACTTTAACTGTGAAAATACAAACATCATAATTATGGTGTATACAAAACCCATGCTGCGGGAACGTACCAAAACATTTTTATCAATAAAGCCCAAAGCAGTGCCAAATACACCCAGAAGCAATGCCCACACAAATTTTGAAACATATCCCATTGTAAGTTTATCAAGATAACCCGCCATAACCGTCAGAGTCACAATAAAGAATAAATGGGTAAAATCACTTTTAAAGCTTTCTGGCATCTGGGGAAATATATAACTTTTCTTTGTTTCTTCCGTTTTTGACCCGCCTGCCAAAGCAGGCTTGCCAACAGTCATCTTCCCTTCACGAAACGCCTTTAAAACAGTTTTTCCTTCCATTTTAAGACATAAGCTTGTAAGTGGGTATCCCGCAAAACCCTGTAAAACATATACTGCCATTGCCAGAATTGCCAATTCCTCCGTTGGCGCAACGCTCTGCATCATCATGGCAGCTACAAAGCCTCCCGTAAGTGGCGGTGCAGCGATTGCAGCCGTCTCGCTGCCAATCAAAAAGCTGCCAGCTGTTAATATGACCACGAGAATTCCCAGCATACCCGCCAAAGTTACAACAACCGTTTTCCACTGATCAATCAGTTCCCTGATATTGAGCATGGTGCCCAGATGAACCACCATAATCATAACGAGAAACGTAGGAAGATTGGGAGCTATTCCGCCTAGCTGCAGGATATCCTGCGGGAAGTATGTCCAGAATCCAACGACAAACAAAATCGCTGTAATAAACATGGACGGGACGAAAGCTTTGGTAGCCAGTGAGAATAATTCACCGACGATCAGTAGAACTAACATGGTAAGAAATGCTGTCTGTGTGTCCATTTTGACCTGACCAGTGGCCACCTGGTAAACGCCGAAATAGAGGAACGATACAATCATGACAGCCAAGAGGAGGTACCCAATTAGATGTTTTTTAAAACTCGTCTGCTTATCCATACCTTATTCCTTTCTTGTTTTGGTTTTAATACACTGTGTACTTGCGCTAATCATATCACGAGTTTATCGCTTAATCAATACTTTTTATCAACTTCTACATATTTAACTATTTTTTATCATTAAATATGTGAATATAGCACAATTATTTTACATATAATTAACATAATTTGGATTTGTGATATGATTAGTTCGACATGGATTATACTGTTAATCATATTATACCCAGTTAATATTGACTTAATTTTACAAGAAATGTATAATAAAGGGACTTATGTCGCAACAAAAGGGGGATTCATATGTGTGAAAAAAACTCCGATACATCGCTAAAACAACAGGTGCATGATGCATTGATTACTGATATTATCAATGGAGTATATTCCGGAAGTACAATACTTACGGAAAAATTTTTAATGGAAAAGTATAACGTTAGCCGTGCGCCAATCAGAGAAGCGCTTACACAGTTAACTGCTACACTTATTCTTACAAGCATTCCAAGACAGGGTTATAAGATTTGCCAGCCAACCCCTGAGGAAATATATGAGATTGTAAAATTCCGTTCATCTCTGGAGTGTTCATTCTTACGTAATCTTTCAGCAGGCATTGATCGTGAATGGATCCAGGAGCTAAGAACCACCTGTATTAATTATACCAATTGCGGACCCAGTGATTTTATAGGAAAGTGGCATTTAAACTGCGATTTTCATTTAAAGCTTTTCTCTGTTTACGGCAACCGCTATGCTTATAAACAGCTTCAGGATGCGTTAAATATTCAAACTATCTACTTTATTCAGAAAAAGCAGTATGCCAGCATGGATTTACATATGGCCCTTATTGATTATATTGAAAAAAATGAACTTTCTATTGCTGAAACAATTTTAAAAGCAGATATTGAGAATCTGTTAATTCCCACTGCGGCACCAATTGATAATGGCAATTATTGAAAGGATGGTGACAGATGAACAGTCTTACTAAAAATGTTCAATCAGAAGAGACTCTTCGTTCTCTCATTCACCGCGCATTCCCTCATGCATTCTGTACTGGCACAGAGGAGCTGACAGAAGGATATTTTAATGTAGCATACAAAATCTTCCTGGATCAGACTCCCTCCTGCATATTAAAGATAGCGCCTCCAAAAGAGGTCCCTGTTATGTCATACGAGAAGAATATTATGATGAGTGAAGTCCTTGCCATGCATACAGTCAGGGAACAGTCCGATGTACCGGTTGCAGAGGTTCTGTTTTACGACGACAGCCTTACCCTGATTAATTCTCCATACTTTTTCATGGAGATACTGGAAGGAGCCAGTTTACACTCCATTCTTCCCAGCCTTTCTTCGGAAGTACAGTCGGAGATTCATAAGGAAACCGGCAGGTGGAACCGAAAAATCAACGAAATAAAGGGCAGTAAATTCGGCTATCCCGGACAGCCAGCTTTACAGGGAAGCAACTGGCATCAGGTTTTTTCCCTTATGACCGGGCTGGCTTTTTCAGATGGAGAACGCCTGTCCATTGACTTAAAGATATCCAGGGAACAGTTATTTGAGGATTTAGATAAAAGCAAAGAAATCTTTGATGAGGTTAAGGTACCAAGACTCGTACACTGGGATTTATGGGATGGGAACATCTTTGTAAAAGACAACCGGATTACCGGTTTGATAGACTGGGAAAGAAGTCTCTGGGCAGATCCTCTGATGGAAGCAGGATTCCGCACCTATGGCACAGACAGGGATTTTTTCAAGGGTTATGGCATTGACCGCCTTTCGGAAAAAGAATACTTACGCGCACTCTGGTATGATGTTTACACCATGCTCCTGGTTTCCCAGGAATGTGATTACCGCCAATATGAAACAATGGATATGTATGACTGGGCTTCCGGTCATCTGGTCGATAAATTTAACGAGCTTCACCGTGCCATACATTCCATGCCCCTGTGATTTTGCCGGCTTCCATCCGGCAGACCTGACTGTATCAGCGGTTTATCCCCCATTTTACAGCTGTAAAAGATGCCATCAGTGATACAATCGGAATCGTCAGCACAACTCCCAGACTTCCGGAAATCCCCTGCATGATCTCTATTACCATGTTATTTGAATTGATAATCTGAAGATAAGGCAATTCGTAGGCATAGTTTAACAGCAGTGTGCTGACCCCGCTTCCCACAAATGCAAGAATCAACGTATTCACCATGGTTCCCATGGCATCCCGGCCCACATTCATGCCGGAACGAAACAGGTCTTTTGCTCCCAGCTCAGGATTATTGGCATGTATCTCAAAGACAGTTGACGATATGGACATTCCTACATCCATTACTGCGCCAAGTGCAGAGATCAGTAATCCGGAAAAGAGCAGTTCCCCTACACGGATTCCACGAATATTTTCCAGTACTGTCAGGGATTCGATATCTGATACATTATATCCTGAGATATGGGCCGCTGCTCCGAACAGCCATGCCGAAACTCCGGCAATTACAACTCCGCTGACTGTTCCAGCTACAGCACATAAAGTTTTTCCAGACCAGCCGCCCAGTAAATACATCGTAATGAATGTAGTGACTGCCGCAACCAGAACTGCTGCAAAAAACGGGGAATAACCCTTATAAATCATTGGTATGTAAAGCCAGATGATGCAGATAAAAGTAAAAACAAGACCTATACAGGCATAAAAACCTTTCCGTCCTCCAATTAAGCAGACAACCGCCAAAAACAGCAGCACAAATCCCAGAACAGCCCACTCCCTGTCCACGCTGTAAACCGTATGTATGGAGATATCACCGGATACGCTTTGGATCACAATTACATTCATTTCAGGTTCACAGACCGCTCCGAACAGATAGCCATTGTTGCTGGTTGCTTCAACCATTTTTCCTTTCATTGATCCGGAACAGATTTCAAGCAGAACCTTCTGCTGACCGGTCCTGCTGCCATCTTCCTGCAAGTTATCCGCAAGCACCTCTATGACCCGTCCGCGCTCAAACGTTCTTCCTTCTGTTGATATGAGACTGGCAATATCAACGTTATTAAAGTGCACCAAAAAAAGGATGAATCCTGCTATAAATGCTGCAAATACAACCCACTGAAGCCACCTCTTTTCCTGAATTTTCCATGTCGGTTTTTTCTGCTCCTTAATTTCCATATATGGCAGCTCCTTCCTCACCGGTTACTTTTATATTTTTGCCATAAAACCGGGACACTCTGACTCAGTCATATGCCCCGGTTTTTTCTGCCGCATTATCTTCTGGATGCGTTGGTCTTTTTTAACTCGTAGGTATCATCTATTTTCTGAACCTTCCCGTCCGCAATTTCATAAGTATCAATTGCAAAGGTGCTGCTGTTAATACGAATTACGGAATAAGTAGGATTCCAGTTCTGGCTTCTTGCTGCAATATAATCCTGTTTACTGGGGATCAGTTCATAAAATTTGCTTCCCGTTGCAGAATTGGCTTCCATATAGAGGGTACCGTCACCATTTGTCACACCGCCGGTCATTGTATTTGCAATGGTGTAGCAGTTATTCTGGGCCTGATAGGAAGCATCCGAATAAGGGAATACATTTCCAGCCTCATCTTTTACATTATCCCAGTCATAGAAGTTATAGTTGGAATGAGTTTTAGAGTCAGACTTTAATAAATAGCTCCTGGAATAGGTATGGTCATGCCCCTGCAGCACAACATCCACATCATATTTATCCATAAGGGGGGTCAGCTGGGTCCGGAGCACAATCCCGTCAGAGTCCGAGTGATCAAGACCGCTTCCATAAATATCCTGATGAATCATTACAATTCTCCAGTTTGTATTGGGATAAGTTTCAACTGCCTGACGCATGGCCTGTTCATGCTCCGCGCAATTATAGTTATTGGTATTGAGTATCACATACAGAGCAGGACCGTACTTATAGAAATAATCACCGCCTGCCGTAGTCTTTCCCAGCTGCGTATCATTTGGATTATTAAAATGAAGACTATAGCTTTCATTGGTGGAATCATGATTTCCGATGGTCGTGGAAACAGGAAGGGATTTCATCCAGTCCGCATTTAAAAAACCTGCATATTCCGTTTCATTTCCCAGATCTTTCCCTTCTACATTTTTATTAATCTGATCTCCTGCAGAAAGTATAAAGCTGATATTCGGATTTGCATTCATTGCAGTATTTAAAGTCTTGTTCCAGCTGAAAGCATCATTGCGGGCAGCCGTATTTATATCTGATTTATTTTCCAGTTTATCTCCTCTGGAGGTGGTTTGTCCTTTTGAAGCACCAATTTGTGGATCACCTACGTAAAGCATGGAATAGCTGTTAAAATTATGGGTCTTAAAAGAGGCCGTTTCTGATGGTTTGCCATTTTTATAATACCGATAATAATATGTAGTATTCTCAGCCAGAGAATCCACCGTCACCCGGTTGCTCTGATATCCGTCAACAGCCTGTACCGCCCTTCCTTCATATGCAGCTGACTGGCCCATATCACTGCGCCTGGATATTTCAACCCTGGGAGTAGCCGTACCATCGGTTTTGGAGTACCATGCAAAGTTTAATTTTGTCTCGTCTGTACCTGGTGTGAGGGCTATTTTTTCATAATCCCGGCTCACTTGTCCATCCCACTTCTGCGTCCATGCATCCCATGCCTGATCAGTGGTGGAATCAGAAAAGTGTTCCGTTGCCGCATATACGTATCCCCCCGCCAATGCCGCCGTTATGGCAGCTAAAATAAAAGCAGCTGCATAATTCTTTCTGCTCTTCATACTTAAATCCTCCTTATACTCCACGGTTTGATGTTCAATCGCAATGTTTTCTGAATGGAAGCGCCTCTCATTTTCTAAAGCATAAAACGACTGGTTATAATATTCAAGATACTTTTCGAAAGCTTTACAAACTATATCCAGAATTTACATATCTGTCCAGAGAACGACAATCCATCAGGAAACAAAAAAACAGGCACTGCAGCCTGCTTTTTTATCTGTTCTGAAATCATCTCAAATCCAGAGGATTATACTCCTCTTCCTGCATTACACTGACATAAGCCGGACGTATAATTTTATCCATGTTTATCAGCTCCTCAATCCGGTGGGCACTCCAGCCCACAATTCTTGCAATTGCAAAAATGGGGGTAAATAATTCCTTCGGAATGTCCAGCATACTGTAAACAAATCCGCTGTAAAAATCAACATTGGCACTGACTCCTTTATAAATCCGGCGTTCTTCGCCGATTACCTTAGGTGCCAGCCGTTCTATGGCTGAATAAAGGTTAAAGTCTTCCAAACGGCCCTTTTCTTCAGAGAGCTGTTTCACAAATCCTTTGAATATTTCCGCTCGCGGATCCGATTTGGAATAGACTGCGTGTCCCATGCCGTAGATCAGACCTTTCCGGTCATATGCTTCCTTATTAAGCAGTTTCCTTAAGTACTTCTCTACTTCCTCTTCATCCTTCCAGTCATGAACCTCTTTCCTTAAATCTTCCATCATTTCAACAACCTTGATGTTCGCACCGCCGTGTTTTGGTCCTTTCAGCGATGCCAGAGCTGCTGCCACCACACTGTACGTATCGGTTCCGGAAGAGGTTACCACATGGGTTGTAAAGGTGGAATTATTACCGCCTCCGTGTTCCATGTGAAGAATAAGGGCCAGATCAAGAACATGAGCTTCCACTCTGGAATACTTCATATCAGGCCGCAGGAGCCTTAAAATGTTCTCTGCTGTGGACAGCTTTTCATCCGGTCTGTGGATATACATGCTTCCGCCGCGCTCATAGTGATTAAAAGCATGGTACCCATAAACTGCCAGCATCGGCATCACACTGATTAACATCAGGCTTTGGCGAAGCACATTTGGTACCGATATGTCTCCTGCTTTTTCATCATAGGCTGAAAGCGTCAGAATACTTCGTGCCAGAGTAGACATCATGTCATGACTCGGCGCTTTCATCACTACATCCCTGACAAAATTAGTAGGAAGGGTCCGGCTGAAGCCTAATGTCTGCGAAAAGCGGTCCAGCTGTTTCTTATCTGGTAAATCTCCGAATAAAAGAAGATAAGCGATCTCTTCAAACCCGTACCTTCCCTCCTTCACTACTCCGTTTACCAGATCATAAATATTATATCCCCGGTAATAAAGCTCTCCATCGCAAGGCACTTTCTCTCCGTCTATGGTTTTACTCGATAAGATCTTTGACACTTTGGTCAGTCCGGCAACCACTCCGTTGCCGTTTTTATCTCTAAGCCCCCTCTTTACATCGTATTTGTCATAGGATTCCAGGTCAATCCGTTCATCATTTAAACAGATATCCGACCATTCCTGTACATTTTTTTCAAATTCTTTCTGATCAATCATGCAAACACCTCTTTCTGAAAACAGATCATCAAGTTCCGCCGTTTTACCAAATGCCTTCCCCGCTCCTTTCCTGATGTAAATATATTCCAATTGTTCACTTTTGAACTTTTTCATATAATATATAATTTCAGAAAAAAAATCAAGTTATTTTTTGTTAACAGCTGGATTTCTCACTGCTTTTGTATATTGACAAACACTCCCTCAACTCTTATACTTGCCTTAATTTCCCTGTTGGGAATAATCGGAGGTTATCCATGAAAATAGAATTATCTCTGCTTTTCTTTGTGGAAGCAATCGGTACCATTGCCTTTGCTTCTTCGGGGGCTATGGTAGCCATAAAAAAACAGCTGGATTTACTTGGGGTCATTGTTCTCGGTGTTACGACAGCAGTAGGCGGCGGGATGCTGCGGGATATTATTATTGGAAATGTTCCTCCTGCCCTGTTTAAGGACCCAGTTTACGTATTACTTGCCTTTATTACGGTTATGCTTCTATTTATTACAGTAAGGATGAATCAGAAATTCCTCTCCGGCCGCCATATGGAAACCTTCGAAAAAGTCATGAACATCTTTGACGCCATAGGTCTGGGTGCATTTACTGTAGTAGGAATTGATACTGCCATTTTAGCCGGCTATGGAAATTATCATTTTCTCATTATATTTCTTGGAGTCATCACCGGCGTTGGAGGCGGGATCCTGCGCGATATCATGGCAGGCCAGACTCCCTATGTTTTAAAAAAGCATATTTACGCCTGTGCTTCTATCGCAGGCGCTATCCTGTATGCCGGTCTTATGAACCACATCAACCCAGACATTGCCATGCTGGCAGGAGCCGCGGCCGTCATTATAATCCGTTTGCTGGCCACCCGTTTTTGCTGGAATCTGCCTACTGCCGTTAAAAAACAATAAAATCAGGAGGTTACACATGAACCGTTTACTTCAATATATTACAGGCATTATTTTTTCAATCTGCCTTATGGTGGTACTGTTATTTACATCAGTGGAGGCAGCCGTTTACTGGACACCCGGATACTTTGAAAAAGAATATTCCAAATATAATGTAACAGAGGCGGTCTCCATGACAATGGAGGATCTTCTGGACGTTACAGATCAGATGATGGCATATTTAAAAGGCATCCGGCCGGACCTTCACGTAGAAACCACAATGGGGGGTATCCACAGAGAATTTTTTAATGCCAGGGAGATCGCTCACATGGAAGACGTTCAGGGGCTGTTTTTAGGTGCCATGTCCATCCGAAGGGGATGCCTTATGATAATGGCACTATGCCTGGTTATTCTTATGCTCTTAAAAACGAGCTGGAACAATACCTTTCCCAGATCAGTTCTGACAGGAAGCGGATTGTTTTTCATAGGTTCTGCCGTTGTTGCAGGAATTATATCCACGGATTTCACCAGATATTTCATATTGTTTCATCATATATTTTTCAGAAATGATTTCTGGATGCTTAACCCAGAAACCGACATGCTGATTAATATAGTGCCGGAAGGTTTTTTCAGGGACACTGTATTTTATATTGGATTTCTCTACTTTTTTTCTGTCGTGATACTATTGGCTATATGCGTTCTTCTTATGCGTAAAAAGGGGAAAAATAGCAAATAATCTTTACTTGTTACTCCAAATCACCTATACTGTAAGTTGAAGTATTGCATGAAACCGAAACCTGACTATGGAGAGATTATAGAGTATGACCCAATTTATTAAAAAAGTTTCAAGCTTTTTCCTGTGCCTGTTTTTGATTGTCTCAGCTTTCCCAGGAACTGCAATGGCAGCTGCTGACTGGCCGGACAACATATCGGTACAGGCGGATGGCGCGATCTTAATGGATGCGGATACCGGAACGATTCTCTGGGGACAGAATATACACAACCAGTATTTTCCTGCAAGCATTACGAAGGTGATGACTGCCCTGCTGGTTATAGAAAACTGCAGGCTGGATGACACGGTTACGTTTTCCCATGACGCTGTCTTTAATGTGGAATCCGGAAGCAGCAATGCCGGAATCAACGAAGGAGACCAGCTCTCTGTGAAAGACTGCCTTTATGCTCTTTTGCTGAAATCCGCCAACGAGTCTGCCAATGCTCTGGCAGAGCATGTTGCGGGAAGCAGGGAAGCCTTTGCAGACATGATGAATGCCAGGGCAAAGGAGCTGGGCTGTACAAACACACATTTTGCCAACCCCAGCGGTTTAAACAACCCGGAACATTATACTTCCCCCTACGATATGGCACTCATTGCCAGAGCAGCCTTTAATAATCCCATCTTTGAAGAGATCGATTCCACCACCTACTATAAACTTCCGCCTAATTCCATTAACAAAGAGGGACTTGCCATCTATCCGGGACATAAGATGATGAGGAAAGGCTCCCCTTATTACTACCCTGAAATTGTCGGCGGAAAAACCGGCTATACCACCCTTGCAGGCAATACACTCATTACGTGTGCAGAAAAAAACGGGATGAAGCTCATCACTGTTATTCTGAAGGGATCCACTCCCCAGTACTGGGCTGATACCCGAAATCTGCTGGAATTTGGCTTTAACAATTTTACCTCATTAAAGGCAGCTGACTACGAAAAAACCTATAGCTCCATAACCAATGATTTAAACTTCAGCGGGCTCTCCATCACCAAACCGGAAGCTCTTGTACTGGATCCGGACAGCCGGATCATATTGCCCAAAACCGCAGACTTCTATGATGCTCAGCCGGAACTCAGCTACGACATATCAGGTGACGATCCGGATAATGCAATTGCCAGGATTAACTATCGCTATCAGGATCGGGTAGTTGGATCAACCTTTCTGGAAATCAATAATTCCCTGGTGGAATCTGCAGTGAAGTCAAAGCTGGACGATGCACCAGGAACCGCTTCAGAAACTTCACCGGCCGCAGTGGACGCTTCTGCAGGGAAAGACGCAGCAAAGCTGAAAGCGGACCGTGCAGCCCAGGCTTACAGAGAAAAAGCTTTAAGACCCTTTGAAATCCCCTTGTCAGCCTGGCTCATTCTTGGCAGTGTGGGGGGGGCCATGGTTATCGGCGGTTTGATAACATTTATGATTTACAGAAAGCACAGAGAGGAACAGGACTCTCTGATCCGGAGGGAACAACGGCTGAAACGGCTGAAAGATTCCGGAGTATCGGCAGACGAATTCGACTCCCTTCTGCAACAGCGCCGCGGCATCTATACCACAAGAAAAAAAGGCTGGAGAAAAGGAAGGTTTAAATTCCGGTAAATGGGAGGAGTTATGAAAAAGACCATGTCAAAGAAAGAACTGTTGTGGAACATTCTGATCACCTTCTTAGCACTGACGGGAGCGACCATTGTTTCCTATCTGCTGGTCTTTGTCGGCGGACACACCTCGAACGTAAGTATCGTCTATATGATGGCGGTTGTTTTAATCTCCCGTTATTCAAACGGATATATTCCTGGGGTTATAGCCTCCTTTATCAGTGTAATCTGTGTTAATCTGGTATTTACATATCCATTCATGCACTTAAATTTCACCATGGATGGTTATCCAATAACGTTTATCGCCCTTATGGTGATATCCAGTATTACAAGTGCCACCACCACGCATTTAAAGCATCAGAACAAAATTATTCATGACAGGGAAAAGCTTCTGATGGAAGCGGAAAAAGAGGCAATGCGGGCCAATCTGCTGCGGGCTATTTCTCACGATCTCAGAACACCTTTGACAGGGATTATCGGTGCCAGCAGTTCATATCTGGAGAATTATGATACCATGTCTGAAGCGGAAAAGGCTAATCTGGTAAATGGTATCCGGGAAGATGCCAACTGGCTTCTTAACATGGTAGAAAACCTGCTGACTGTTACCAGAATCCGGGGTTCAAAAGCGCAGGTAACAAAATCGCTGGAACCTCTGGAAGAAGTGGCATCGGAGGCAGTCATGCGTTTTCATAAGCGCTTTCCTGATGCCGGGGTAAAAGTGTCTGTACCGGAAGAACTGGTCATGGTCCCCATGGATGCTACACTCATCGAGCAGGTTATTATTAATCTCCTGGAAAATGCGGTATATCATTCAAATTCCAAAGATCCCGTCAGTTTAACCATATCAATTAAAGATAGAAATGCCCGGTTTGATGTTCGGGATCATGGTGTAGGTATCGCACCAGACAGACTGTCTACCATTTTTGACGGATATACCTCTTCCCCAAACAACAGCGGAGATTCTCATAAGGGTATGGGCATCGGTCTTTCTATCTGTAAAACAATAATAGCCGCACATAACGGCACAATAACTGCAGGCAATGAATCACTGGGAGCAATCTTTACATTTACATTACCATTGGGAGAAAATACTTGTGAATAAATTTACAATAGCACTTATTGAAGATGAAAAGAATATTTCAGGTTTTATTGAGAGTACGTTGCAAAGACATGATTATAAGGTAATCTGCGCAGTGAACGGAAAAGACGGACTGGCTCTGATCAGTTCCAACTGTCCGGACGTAATTTTGTTGGATCTGGGACTTCCTGATATAGACGGATTGGATATCATAAAAAATGTAAGGAGCTGGTCTGCTATTCCTATCATCGTCATTTCCGCCAGAACTCAGGAACAGGAAAAGGTTGCCGCCCTTGATTACGGTGCCGATGACTATATCACCAAGCCGTTTGGGACCAGCGAGCTTCTGGCAAGAATCCGTACAGCCCTGCGTCACGGTAAGTCTACCGTCAGCACGGTTGACGGGTCTGTCGTACAGGTCCCATATCAATGCAGGGGGCTTATTATTGACTTCGCAAAACGCCTGGTCACACTGAACGGACATGTAATCCATTTGACACAGATCGAATACAAGCTGGTGTCCCTGCTGGCAGAAAACTCAGGCAAGGTGCTTACCTACGACTACATTATCAACCACATCTGGGGACCTTATGCAGACAGCAACAACCAGATTCTAAGAGTCAACATGGCTCATATCCGGAGAAAAATTGAATTAAATCCAGGGGAACCAAATTATATTTTTACAGAAATAGGAGTAGGCTACCGAATGCGTGAAAACGAATATTAAGAAGGGGGAAATGCTCCCCTCTTCTTGTTCTGCTTGCGGACTTTGGTTTTTTCCACCCGCTTCTTTTTCGTCTCGTCTTTTTTCTCATAGATCTCGCTGATCTCATTCTCGCCAATCAGTTTCATGGTCTTAACCACATAGATCATTCCCTCATCGTTGCGCCTCAGCCTGATTTTCCCCTTTACATTTCCGTGAACAGGGCAGCAGCCCAGAGCGGTATAAAATTTTTGATTTACAGAGAACCAGCGGATTTTTTTTCTCAGCATCCGATTGCATTTACAGCAGATTAAATCTGTTACGGTCTTATCCTCAATGGCCGCCTGCTTTGATTCAAAAGGCCTTGAGATATATTTGGAATATCCGGGAAAAACCAGATAGACCTCTTCTTCTTTGTTTGAAGGAAGACAGTAATAATCGGTTGACCAGTATGCCTCCACCCGTTTAAAATCCATTTTGCTCATAATACGCCCTGTATAATGGGCATCATCCATCGCTCTGTGAAAGGGACGCTCTTCCATGACTCCTGATTCAAAAACTGCCACGTCAAGAGAAACCCTGTCTTTCCCATCTCCCTCCAAAAGACTGTAAAGCTTTTGAATATCATAGTAAAGGAGCGGTTTTTTAAAGGGGTTTAACAATTTATAATAGGTAATATTTCGCTGGAGCTCAGTTAAATCCATGGAACCCCAGGTACAAAATACAGGATCATCCCCGCACCAGAGAATGAATTCTTTTACAGCCTCCTCAAAGCAGATTCCCTCTTCCATCAGAACCTGTTGATCCATATGGGTCACTTCCAGAATCTTTTCATGAAGTTCTGTGTATACCCTGGGCTTAATCAGTCTCCGGTATTCTCCTGTTTCTTCCATGGCCTCATTCAGCCTTACTGCTCCGATTTCAATGATTTCAAAGGGAAAATGATCGACTGCTTCCTCCTTCCCTCCGGCATTCTGGTTCCATTCCAGATCCAGTACAATGTAGTTTTTCATATATTCAAATCCTTTATTTTATGAGTCTGTTCAGTTTTTCACGCATCTTCTGTCTGCGCCTTTTTGTTTCTTCTGCGTCAATCTGGAAAGCTCCGTTTATATCTAGCAGAACATCACCTTCTCTGGCGTCCTTTGGAATCTCCTGTAAAGATAGTTTAACCATACTACCGCTTTCCTCCTCACAGATCGCAATATCCTGTTCGATCCGGTCTATGATATATTGCATAAGCGTTCCCCCTTCATACCCGTTATCATTTATGGATTACAGCTTTTACACGGCTCTAACCCTTTATTGATCAATTCTTCTCTGGTTCCTGTATATCGTTCCCGGTTCTCCTCCTTTATGGATTTTGCCAGTTTACAATCCGGAAGATGAAATTTCCCTGTATTGGTGTTGATGATATACTCTCTGACGGTATCCGTCTCTTCCGGCTGCTTTGAAGCTCCAGGCTGTCCCGGAATCCGAAGACCGGTTCCGTCACTCTCTATGACAATAGTTCCAAGCTGATCAGTCCGCAAAACATTGATCCCCTGTTTTTTTAATAAGTCCAGCGTTTCTTTATGAGGATGCCCGTAATCATTGTTCTTCCCGCAGGAGATAACCGCATACCGGGGACTCACTGCATTAATAAATTCCGGTGATGATGAGGTACTGCTGCCATGATGAGATACTTTTAAAACATCTGCTTTTAACGGAAGCCCGCTTAACAGAATATCCTGCTCTGCTTCCTTTTCTGCGTCTCCGCATAAAACAAAGCTGGTTTCTCCATATACCAGTCGTATGCCAATGGACCAGTTATTTAAATTATCCCCATAATCCCGGCTGGGGGAAATAATCTGAAAGGAAGCTTCTCCCAGACTGCAGCTCTCTCCCACCTCTGGTATGGTGACCTTTAAGTTTTTATCTGCAATGGCATCAAGCAGCTTCTCATAAATTCTGGTTGTGTGCTCTTTCTCCGGCAGCAAAACATTTTTTACATCAAATTCGCGGATCACTCCTTCCAGACCCCCAATATGATCTGAGTGAGGATGCGTTCCAATCACATAATCCAGACTTTTTACTCCCTGTGCCTTTAAATAATTGATAACAGTGTCCGTCTGATCCTTTTCTCCTGCATCAATAAGCATATAATGACCGTTTGCTTCAATAAGGGTGCTGTCTCCCTGACCTACATCAATAAAATGCACAGCGAGATCAGCCTCTGTCTTTTGATCATCAGTCTCTCCTGGTACGGCAGATTTAGAAGCACCTGTTCCTGCTGCTTTGTAAACGCAGCCTGTCAGACAGATCATACACAGAACAGCTGCCAGTGCCAGAATCCGCTTTACCTTGTTTCCAGCCATATTTGTTGTCATATCCATCTGCTCCTTCGTGTTATTATATGATAGAATTCCTCATCCTACAAGCATTTTTCCTCCGCCTGTCAATCCGGAACTAATTTTCCCTCACACCAAAAACGGACTGCAAAAAGCAGCCCGTCCATATAAGATCACCATCAGGGAAGCCGTGCTCCATCAGATCCGACTTTCGCTCCATCAGGTGCAGTACCATCAGTAAGCATTTGTCCGGTCTCCGTATCACAGTAATACTGCTTCCCATTCCAGTCGATCCAGCCCGTTGCCATATATCCCTTTTCATTAAAGAAATACCATTCTCCGTTAATATTCTGCCAGCTGTTTTTTGAATAGCTTCCATCCCCATTCTCATACCACCGGCCTGTCTGATCCTGTTTCCAGCTTCCTGCAAAATTGGTTAAGTTTGAACTGGCGGCATCCTTACTAACGAAGTTGAATGTTGATTCCACCCAGTTTCCTTTATTTTTCGGATTCTTCGCATTTACCGGGCGTACCTGGAACGTATAGTTTCCTTCTCTCGTCAGGAAACATCCAAGCTCCATACTTGTTTTATCCGTTGTCTTTGCAGCTCCTACACCTTTTCCATCGCGGTAAAGCTTAACCTCATAGCTTCCTGCCCCCACACACGCTGACCAGTTTGCCACATGATTGTCGCTCCAGCTTACAGAGCTGACTGGCTGTGTAAATTCACCTGCAAAAGGTAAATCTATGGTAACAATCAAAGTCTGATTATAATCTTCCTTTTTCTGCTTTACATATGTTCCGCCTTCAATTGTATAGCTTCCATCCTTCGTGTCGAAATAATAATCGTCCTGGCAGTGCAGGGTTACTTCCAGTCTGGGAACATCATTTTCATACCACTTGAATCCATCGTTTATAAACTCACACTTATCAACATCAATCTTATCACTTTTTACCGTAACTTCCGCCTGCTGTTCGGAAATGGTTCCTCCCAGTACAATATCCGCCGATACCGTCATCTTTACCGTTGTGATCTTCTTTCTGGAAGCGGCTGATGCAGTGGTACAGTTCACTCCTGTAACCAGTGCCGCCGTAAGCATCAGTGCCATAATCTTCCTCATATTCATGCAGCATCCCTCACCTTTCTATCTCTTTTATTACAAATCAAAATTATGTATATCAGATTCCATTATACCTCATATAAGAGAATTTGTGAATGGTGGTGAGCGTTAATTCCTGTCAGACTTTACGGTCAATTGCAGTCATTGCCAGTGCGCTATGTCTTTTACCAGCTATTTTACCGGGTTCCATGGCCTCATCAAGCAGCTTCATCTCTTCTGAATCAAGACGAATGGAGACTGCCCCCATATTATCTTCCAGATACGCGCGGTGCTTTGTACCGGGAATGGGTACAATGTCATCCCCTTTATGTAAAAGCCAGGCCAGTGCAATCTGTGACGGCTTCGCGCCTTTTTCAGCTGCGATTTTGAATACGACGTCGGCTGCCTGTTTATTTATATCATAGTTTCTGCCCTTAAAGCGCTGATCCGAACGTCTTGCATCCCCTTTTGGATATTCTTCAGCTCTCTTCACATTTCCCGATAGAAAGCCCTTTCCAAGCGGACAGTACGGGACCAGCCCTATTCCTAATTCGCGTAATACCGGAATGATGTCCGGCTCCAGATTTCGTTCCCATAAAGAATATTCACTTTGCAGTGCAGTAACCGGGTGAACGGCATGTGCTTTACGGATATTTGCAATACCTGCCTCAGAAAGTCCAAAGTATTTCACTTTCCCCTCTTTTACCAGTTCCGATACCGCTCCGGCAACTTCTTCAATCGGAACGCCCGGATCAACGCGGTGCTGATAGAGAAGGTCAATATAGTCTGTATTCAGACGGCGCAGGCATCCCTCTACAGCCTTTTTAATATGCTTTGGATGACTGTTCCAGCCAATCAGTGTGTTTCCCAGAAAACGGCAGCCAAACTTTGTAGCAATAATTACCTGTTCTCTGCGGTCCTTAAAAGCCTTTCCTAACAATTCTTCATTAACAAAAGGACCGTAACTCTCTGCCGTATCATAGAAATTGCAGCCGATCTCCAGACCGTGGTGAAGAGTAGCAATCGATTCCTTTTCATCTGCCGGTCCATAATACTGGCTCATTCCCATACAGCCAAGACCAACAGCGGACACCTCAAGTCCCTGGCTTCCCAGTTTGCGTTTTGTGAGTTCCATAAAATAATACCTCCTGTAAAATTAAGGTTAATAATTGAATTATCATTCAATTGACTATAGTATCACCAATTCATAGATTACTTTTATTTCATTATATTAATATCGGCAAATATTGGATAAATATAAATATTTTACACAATTCTTTTCTGAAGGTACAAAAACCATGAATCCTCCTTAAAGCATAAAAAACAGGGCAATTGTAAGAAAAAACCAAATCATTTCTTCTAACCGCCCTGTTTAATCTATATGCTCTGATATTTACTCTGCGA
Organism: Lacrimispora sp. 38-1; assembly: GCF_049890855.1. Lineage (NCBI taxonomy): Bacteria > Bacillati > Bacillota > Clostridia > Lachnospirales > Lachnospiraceae > Lacrimispora > Lacrimispora sp. 38-1. The sequence goes on from NZ_JBANEW010000097.1 coordinate 21,861, forward strand.
ACTCCGCCAGTGCCTGATTGAATTCATCCTTCTGATCATAGAATGCGCCATGCCCGCTGAATTCAAAAGGCATAAGTACTGAATTTTTAATATACTGATGCTGTATTTCCCCCAATGAGAAGGGTACTACTTTATCATGAATTCCATGAATAATCAGAGTAGGTACACAAATTTCTGTCAGATCCTGGAACAAAACCTCCTGAATCCATGTATTCGCAACCTTAGCCGTTGCCCAGCCGGCCGCCTGCAGTCCGACCTGCAGAAACCAGTCTGCGAATGGTCCTGTTATATGCTGAAAAAAGAAAATATCTCCAAAATTCCTAAGCATATTAGGCCGGTCTTCATAAGTTCCATTTATAATATCCGTCACTGTTTCCAGATCAAGCCCATAGGGGAAATTCTGCCGTTTGATCAGGCTGGGGGCTGCTGCTGCAAACAAAGCCAGCTTCGATACCCCATGACATTTATGCCTTGCCATATACCGGATTGCTATGGCACCCCCGGTAGAATGGCCCGCCAGGGTAATGTTTTTTAATCCCAGTGCGTCAATTACTTCTCTCACATCATCTGCAAGTCTGTCATAGTCGTACCCGCAAAATGGCTTATCCGAATCTCCAAAGCCCCTTGTGTCAATCCCAATGCAGCGAAAACCCAAACCAGGGAGCACATCAAACTGATATTCAAACAGCTTGCGGCTCCCCGGCCAGCCATGAAGAAACAGGATGGTTTTTTCGCAGTCCGGATTCAAATCCTCTACATAAATATTTACATTTCCGTCAACAGTGATATAGTAGCCCATAATCTCATTTCTTAACCTTTTTGGTTTATACTATTCAAAAAATGTAAGTCCGGTACATGATTATGCCATAGTTTCAGAATTTTTATAGATCTCTTCAATTTCTCCTTTGGATATTAGTTTTGTCAGTAAAAATGCAATCAGAATAATTCCCGGTATATCAATGGCAAGTCTTGTAAGGGCGAATTTTAACCCCAGAGATTCAATCTCAAACATCAGCATGGGAATTTTCGTAGTAGACCATGCGCCGATAAAAACCATGAGATTTAAAAACTTCACTCCTTTTTTCATAAAGACCGCAGCCACCGGAAACGCTCCATAAAGAGGTCCTGCTGCTGCCGACCCGATAAGAAAGGCCAGCAATATGCCTTTTATTCCAGACCCTTTTCCCATATATTTAACCATGGTGGTTCTGGGCACCCATACATCAAGAAGGCCAAGAAGCAAAAAAATAGGCGGTATAACAAAAAACATCTGTTTTAACTGCAATCCCGCATTGTTTACAGATGAGGCTGCCGCCTGCCGGTCAAATATTGCTATCAATCCTATCACAAGTATCATCAGAATAGCGTACCTGTATCGTTTCATATCACCCTGTCACCCCCTGAATTAAAAATGCCACAGCAAAAGAAAAAATAAACGCCAGTATGTTACGGTATAAAGTCATTTTTTTTCCAAAATACTTCATTTCAACCGGCATCGTAACAATTCCAACCATGGTCAGTGTAGATACAAACGCGCCAATCTGCATAAAACCCGCTCCTGCCTTAAGAAGCATAGAAGCTGTAGGAAATGCCACAAAAGGCGGAATCATGGTAATGGAGCCAACCACAGCAGCAAGCACAACCCCAACCCAACCGGATTCTCCACCGATCAGTCTGGATATCAGACTGGTGTTTAAATAAGCAAGCAGCACACTGATTAAAAGTATCATAGTCAGCAGCTGAGGCAGTATATTCTCCAATGATTTCCATGACTTCTTAAGAGCAGTCCTCGTCTTTTCCTTGTCTTTCCGAAAGGAGACACCCAATCCAATCAAAGCCAGTCCGTAAAAAATATAGGTCTCCATCAATCTCCTCCTGTCATTCTTCTGATAGCATATCCACTTGCTCGCCGGCTTCCTTTTCAAATACAACAACCAGCCGGTCAAGGATTTTCTCTAAATACTCTTTTTCTTCTTCACTGAGACAATCAAACAATTCTGCCGACCGCTCTTTATTCTCCTCAGCCTGACCTGCCGCTTTCATTCCCTGTTCTGTCAGGGTAATATGAAGTACTCTTCTGTCAGTATCAGAAGGAACCCTGATAATACAGCCATCGCGCTCTAAACGGGCAAGAAGCTCGCCAAGAGACTGAGAACGGATATCAAGCAAAGCGGATAAATCTTTTTGTGTTATCTGGGGATTCCTTTTTAAAATAGACAATACTCTTCCCTGTCCTCTGCAGGAATCACTGCAATGCTTAGATTTCCTGTGATGACTCTGATGCATCAGCCGTCCGATCCTGAAAAACTTCTCCATTAGTTCTGTATTGGGATTCATCATTAAACTCCTTTCAAAAAATAGTAAGGTACCTTTGTTTTTTTATTTTAAAGGTACCTTACTATTTTGTCAATAATATTTTTTTATATTTTATTCCCGATCAGGAAAAATCCTTCTGTTTTAAGAAATCTGACTCCCAGATATTGGCAGCATTTGATGTTGTGGGAATTTCCGTTTCAAATAAATCCGGATATCTGTTCAGGAGGGATTGGAACTCCGATTCTTTATTGGTAATATGCTCATGAATCAGTGTCTTTAAGCTGGCGGAATCTTTTTTTATTATTAATTCAATCATTGTCATATGCTGTTCCAGAGTCTGGCGCAGCGTAGTCATATCAGATAAAGACAAAAGCCGGATTCGTGAATAATGACCCGACATATTTAATACGGTGTTAAGGCAGAACTGATGCCCTGTAGCCTTAAATGGAATGCTGTGCATAGTATCATCGCAGGCCAGAAACTCTCTGGCATCAAAAAGTTTAATGGCTCTCTCCTGAGCTTTCATCGCAGTCTTCATTTCTTCAATATCTGATTCCTGGTAAATCTCAAGGAATTCTTCGACGACACGTTCTTCAATACAGGAACGCAAAAATCTCTCATCCTTTACACGTGCGGCATTTATTTTCGAAACAATGGTACCTTTTTTAGGTGTTGTAACAACCAGTCCTTCCTTTTCAAGCTGTATTAATGCATCACGGATCGGAGATCGGCTTACATTTAAAAACTTCTCAAGTTCATTTATATTAATAGTCTCTCCCGGTTTAATATATAGATCAAGAATTCTTCTGCCTATAAAATCATACACCGTTTTATCCGCAGCTAAGCTTGTCTGGCTATCCTGTTTTCCCATCTTTACTCCCTTCCATCATATATACTAATTAAAATACATGTTAATTATATAACAACTTTGTTTGATTTTCAAATTCTATTCAATATCCGAATCTGGGTAATATTCACAAATTTTTATCTACACTTTTAGTATATTTGATAAATTGACACACCTACATAATAATGATATAAAATTAGTGTATCGTGATATATTTATCTTATATATCAGTTAAATATATCAGAAATGAAACAATAAGTATTTTACAAAGGAGGGTCATATGAAACAAATTTCAGTAAAGGCTCCATTACGGTACAGCATTGAGGATACAGAGTGTCCAAAACCATCAAAAGGGGAAGTGCTGATCAAAATGAAAGCAGCTGGTGTGTGCGGTTCGGATTTTCATTTATTCCTGGGTGAGAATCCAATGGCAGAGTTTCCCCGCATCCCCGGACATGAAAATGCAGGTATTATCGAAGAGGTTGGCGAAGGCGTGACAAAAGTTAAGAAGGGGGATCATGTAGTTGTGGATCTGGTAGTTGCCTGCGGGACCTGTAAACAGTGCAAAAGCGGCAGACGAAACATATGCAGAACAGTAAAAGCAAGGGGTGCTGCTGTAGATGGCGGCTGGAGGGAATATTTTATTGCTGCCGAGCATGAAGTTTATGTGCTACCGGAAGATCTGCCATTTCAGGATGCTGCCCTGATCGAACCCTTTGCCATCGGTGGCCACTGCACCAAAAGAGCCGGTGTGCAGGGAAGTGATGTGGTTCTGGTTTTGGGTATGGGAACAATCGGAACCATTATTCTGCAGGTTTGTAAAGAAAAGGGCTGTACTGTTATATGTGCTGATATAAAAGATAATTTTTTAAATCGGGCTAAGAATTTCGGAGCTGACTTTATTATCAATACCAGGACGGAGGATTTGAACAGCTGTATACAGGAATATACAAACGGGGAAGGCGCAGACGTAATATTTGATGCAGCCGGATACCCAGGTTCACTTACCATGCTTTTACAAAAAGGAATTCCTGCTAATGGTGCCCGTATCGTGCCTCTGGGCTTCTGTACGTCTGAAGAAAACATAACCCAGAGCATGATTAACGGAAGAGAACTCTCTATTATCGGAACCCGTATGTCTTCGGGACAGTTTGAGCCGACGATAGAAAAATTCCATCAGAAGGCCTACCGGCTGGAGGGAATCGTCAGTGATATTATTTCATTTTCTGAAATTGACCGGGTATTTAAAAATATGCAGAACCCGCCGGAGGATATGGCAAAAATGGTGATTTTATTTGGGGAATGATTCATTATTTCAAGCACATATAAGGAGAAGTTATTATGAAAAAAAAGATTACAGCTATTATTTTATCCGCAATCACAGCATTTTCACTCACAGCCTGCCATAGCGCGGGCAGTACAGGAACCAGTACTGCCGCTGTTTCGAAGGCAGAAACCTCCGAAAAACCGGTGACGATTAAGGTTGGAGATAACTGGAGTGCAACGCACCCAATGGCTGCCGCTCTGGACAATGTATTTAAACCAATGGTTGAAGAAAAAAGTAACGGCAGCATCAAGGTTGAGCTTTATCATTCCGGAACATTAGGTAATGAGGGTGACTTATGGGATGGCGTTCGTAACGGAACCATCGAAATAGCAATAGTAGGAACCCCAATGAATCAGGAATATCCAACAATGCTGATTTCCGACTGGCCCTTTTTATACCGGGATTTAGACCATGCAAAAAAAGTATGGACAGGAAGTATTGCAGAAGATATCAGCAAAGAATTTCATGAAAAATTCCCCACTGCCTATATGCTGGGATGGGGTCCGAACAGCGCCAGAACATTTACCAGCAATAAACCGCTTACCAGTGTTGATGATTTTAAGGGGCAGAAATTCCGTATGCCAAGTAACCCAATTCATGTCGGCATAGCAGAAAACCTTGGCGCTTCCGCTCAGGTAATACCGCTTGGTGAATTGTTCTCTGCACTGGAAACGGGTGTAGTTGACGGACAGGATAATGGAATGGTAACTGTAATTAGCGAGGCCTTTTATGAAGTGCAAAAATATATTTACGAAACAAATCATATTATATCAACTCTGGAAATTGTAGCCTCTGCCAGTTTTATGGATGGGTTAAGTGAGAACCAACAGCAGATAATACGTAACGCTGCAAAGTCTTCCTGTGAGACAGCATGGGATGAGTACATAAAAAGTGTTGACACAGACCGTCAGTTCTTAAAAGATCACGGAGTAACGGTAACAGAGCTGACTACTGAGGATAAAGAAAAAATTATTGAACAGATTAAGCCTCTCACAGATAAGCTTTACTCCGAAAATCCTTGGGCAAAGGATTTAACGGAAAAAATTAAAGCAGTCCAGTAACCTTACATTTATCTAAATTCACAGGAGGTGCCTATGAGCCGGCTGTTAAATGCCCTCTTTAAAGGAATTGAAGTCTTAATATCCATTGCCCTGGCGGTGATGATAATACTTGTTTTTACAAACGTAATACTGCGTTTTATTTTTGATACTGGTTTTGCCTGGTCGGAGGAGATTGCCCGGATCAGTTTTATCTATCTGGTTTATTTAGGATCAATAGAGGCCATGCGCGACAACCGTCACCTTCTGATTGATTCCGTTCTGATCCGGTTACCGTCCACAGCCCAGAAACTGCTTTATACAATGATACAGGGTCTTATTATATGGCTGATGATCTCTCTTACTACGGGAAGTTATGGTCTCATGCTGCAAAACTACCATAACAAATGGGTTGCAACCGGTCTCCCTGTATGGGTTGTATACCTTTCCGGTTTCATCATGGGAATATCCATTTTACTGCTGGCTGCAGGAAATATTTTTAAACTATGGGTATTAAAACGTACGGTAAAAGATCTGATAACCCCGCAGGATGAAAGCGCTGCAACGCTTGAATAAGGAGGAACCATGTCAATCTTAATTTATTTTCTGGTATTTCTGATAGGCGGAATTGCTATTGGTCTGCCCATCGCATTTGCACTTATCCTTTGCGGAGTTGCCACCGCAATGGTACTTGGAGGCAACAATGTTAATCCTCAGATCATTGCAGCTCAGCTCATGCGGGGAACCGACAGTGTCACCATGATGGCCCTTCCATTTTTTGTTCTTGCCGGGGAACTGATGAACCGGGGAGGACTTACAAACCGGATCATTAAATTCTGCAATATTTTCGTGGGACGTTTTCGCGGAGGTCTGGGATATGTAACCATATTAGCCTGCCTGATGTTTGCAAGTCTTGTAGGTTCAGCGGTTGCAAGTACTGCTGCTCTAGGAGCAATCCTCATCCCCATGATGGTGGACTCCGGATATGACCGTGCAAAATCTGCAGGTCTGGTGGCAAGCGCGAATCTTGTAGCTCCAATTATGCCGCCTTCTATCCCCATGATCGTATATGGTGTTGCAGCCGGGTGCTCAATTAAATCACTGTTTCTTGGCGGAATTGCCCCTGCAATTTATTTAACAATTATTATGTGCAGCGTCTGGTTTATTGTTACCCGCAAAGACAATTTAAAAGCAGATACAACAAAATATACCATTAAGGAAATCATGAAAATATTTATTAACGGGTTATGGGCATTATTATTGCCACTTATCATCTTATTCGGTCTCAGAGGCGGTATATTTACTGCTACGGAAGCTGGTGTGATTGCAGTTGTCTATGCCATTGCTGTGGGTATTTTTGTTTACAGAGAGCTTAAATTTAAGGATTTAATAAAGGCTTTCGTAGCTGCTGCCAAAATGTCCAGTGTTGTTATGTTCCTGGCTGCCACTGCACAGGTTGCTGCCTATATGATGACGATATCACGGATTCCACAGATGCTGACGGAATCATTACATGGACTTACAGAGAATCCGGCACTGTTAAACCTGGTACTGCAGATTATCATCATTATCATGGGAACCTGCATTGATGTTGTTCCAACCATCTTAATTATGACTCCTATCATGCTACCGCTGATTCACGCTGCCGGAATCGATCCTGTCTATTTCGGTGTGGTATTCACCCTTGCTAACGTACTGGGTCTCACTTCTCCGCCTGTAGGTCCTGTATTAAATGTGGCCTGCGCTACAGGAAAGGTAAGTATGGAAAAGATTATAAAGCCTGTCATGCCCTACTACATACTTCAGGTTATCCTGGTATTTGCGCTTATTTTCTTTCCGCCGTTAGTAACTGTGCCGCTGAAATGGTTTGGAGGTTAATAAATACATTGAGTAATTGGATTTCTTATGAATGCCTGGAATTTTCCAGGCATTTATTAATATATTTATGACATATTCTTTTAGATTTTAATATGGTATAATGTTTGGGTAACTACCAAAAATTTCCAAAGAATTGAGTACTTGTTATGAATCATGCCTATGAACTATATATACTTTCCATTGAAAATATTGATAGCAGCATTGTAAATAAATTTATACAGTATCTTAGCCCGGGACGTCAAAAAAAGGCCAGAAACTATCGTCTGGAAGCAGACACTGTTCGAACTGTCTGCGGTGAGATGCTGCTGCGGTATGCTCTTTCTCAAAGATCAGGCTCTTCTTTACCAGAAATCCCACTCCACTTTACTTATAATCCCTATGGTAAACCGCTTCTGTCTGATTATCCTGATGTGTCATTTAATATTTCACATTCGGGCAACTGGGTAGCTTGTGCCATTTCAGACTCCGGGATAGGAATTGATGTTGAACAAATAAGCTATGATATCGATTTAAACATTGCCAATCACTATTTTCACCAGAAAGAAATACAAATAATTCGTACAACTGCGGCGCCTGAGTCTTACCATCATTTTTTTCGTTTTTGGACAGCAAAAGAAAGTTATTTAAAATGTGTTGGGAAAGGGTTGGGTGATCCGCTTAATAACTTCTATGTTTCAGATAACACAATTATTTTAGAAGGCCAGATAACCCCCTGGCATATTTACTTTTATGATACGTTAAACAATTATGCTCTTTCGGTTTGCAGCAGCTCATCTTATACAGAGCCTGTATTACCTGCTTTAGTTTCCATAGAAAACATTCTAAAATGCTTATCAATAAACATTTGATTAACAAACAACGTTGGAAGAATAGCTTTATTTCCCCAAACTCTGTATATTTACTTGCTTTATTTAGAAATCCAGAAATTCAAAAAGGCACCAAAACCATTACGGCTTCGGTACCTTATCCCGTTCCCGAGGTGATTTGAACACCCGGCCTACCGCTTAGGAGGCGGTCGCTCTATCCAGCTGAGCTACGGAAACATCTCTGTGCTGCAGGCAGCCTGCAGCACAGTTCAAAACTTATTATATGCAAATTTAAAGAATTCGTCAAGTCATTCTTGGATTTATTCCTCTGATTCCTTGAATTTTACAGTTCCCTGCATCCAGATCTGTCCTTTGAATCTGCGCCCGATTTCCGGTGTTCCTGTTAAATCTTTTTTCGCTATGCAGACATGGAATATTAAATCACTGCACTCAAGAGTAAAATCGTATACCTCTTCTTCCGTAATCTGGTTTTTCATCTCGTCGATCTTGATGATCTCACCAATTACAGAATACTGGTCACATTCTACACCGCACGGCATAAAGCACGAATCAATAATCGAATACAAGTCTTCCTTCATCACACGCCTTGATGCCTGTGAATAGAGATCAATATCTTCAATTGTCAATGTCTCCATGGCATCTTCATCACCGTTCTTTGCGGCTTCTAACAGATTATTGCGGTCCTTTGCGGCTACTTTCGCTTTTTCTCTCTGAATATCTGACTTCTGAATGGGGAGAAGAACCTTTCCGCTGACTGCAAGACCTGTAAGGCATGAATAACTGGTATCCATGGAATGATGGTCTATGATCCGTTCTCTGCATTCAAAGGAATTGTCTATATAAAAGATCAGAGAAATTCCAACTTTATATTCGTCTAAAAGCCCGGCATAGGTTTCCCGTTCCGTGTGACGCTGTATGGAGCATGATACTTCCGAAGTTATATCACTGCTTTTTAAATAGGGGTAATAGTACATTCTTTGAAACTTTCCATCCCGGTCCATCTCTCCATAGATGGCAATCCCCATCCCGGGCGCTACTTCTCTTCGGATTTCACACAGATTGGACTCTTCGTCAATCTGTATCCTTCTCATATCGGACAGATCTTCACAGAGCCTGTCTAACAGCTTATCAATATCCCTGTCTTTTTCATAAAGACTGAAACCAATGGTTCTTAAGAATTTATGCATAGAATCATCACCTGCTTTCTGTTTTTCTAAGATAATTTTCAGGAAAACAATAAGGCGAAGAATACTCCGCCTCAAGCCTTACGGTTTATTATATACTAAAACATTTGAGAATTCCAGTAAAATTTTTGTTGTTAATAAATTCAGTTCCGTACCTTTAAAAAAAGGTACGGAACCGGTCTTATACGATACCCTGTGCCATCATGGCTTCTACTACCTTCTCAAAGCCGGCAATATTGGCACCTGCCACATAATTTCCCTTCACACCGTAGCGTTTTGCAGCTTTTGCAGTCTTCTCATAGATTCCCACCATGATGTCATGAAGCTTCTTGTCCACTTCATCAAAGCTCCAGGAAAGCCTTAAACTGTTCTGGCTCATCTCCAGTGCAGAAGTTGCCACACCGCCTGCGTTAGCTGCCTTACCAGGCATAAACAGCATTCCATTCTCAAGGAAGAAATCTGTTGCCTCTCTGGTAGAGGGCATGTTCGCGCCTTCTGCAACTGCAAAGCAGCCGTTGGCCTTCAGCGACTTCGCATCCTCTAAATTCAGCTCGTTCTGAGTTGCACAGGGAAGGGCAATATCACATGGTATGGTCCAGATCCCCTTACCTTCCGTATAAACGGCAGAAGCGACTTCATTGGCGTATTCCTTAATCCGTCCTCTGCGAACTTCCTTAATTTCCTTTACTACATCAAGTCGAATGCCGTTCTTGTCATAGATGTATCCGTTGGAGTCACTTAAAGCCACAACCTTTGCCCCCAGCTGGATCGCCTTTTCTGATGCATATATAGCCACGTTACCGGATCCGGAAATAACCACATTCTTTCCTTCCAGCTCTCTGCCATTACGTCTGAGCATCTCGTCAAGTATATAAATGAGACCGTAACCGGTTGCCTGGGTACGCACCAGAGAGCCTCCGTAGGTAAGTCCCTTTCCTGTAAGAACTCCCTCATAAAGCCCGGTCATGCGCTTATATTGTCCGTATAAATAGCCGATCTCTCTGGCTCCGACGCCAATATCTCCCGCCGGCACATCCTGATTGGCACCAATGTATTTGGATAATTCGGTCATAAAACTCTGGCAGAACGCCATGACCTCTCTGTCTGATTTGCCCTTGGGATCAAAATCTGATCCGCCTTTTCCTCCGCCGATGGGAAGACCAGTTAAAGAATTTTTAAATGTCTGTTCAAAGCCTAAAAACTTTAAAATACCCTGATTCACAGAAGGATGAAGTCTCAAACCTCCTTTATAAGGCCCGATAGCACTGTTAAACTGTACCCGAAATCCTTTATTCACTCTTACCTGTCCGTTGTCAGCCACCCACGGCACACGAAAAGAGATAATACGTTCAGGCTCTACCAGGCGCTCCAAAAGTGCGGCTTTTCTATATTTTTCCTCATTTGCATCAATGACAATTCGCAGAGAATCAAGAACTTCCTTTACTGCCTGGTGAAATTCTCCTTCTCCTGGGTTCTGCTTTACAACCCTGTCATAAACTTCATCCACGTAAGACATAATTTTCTTTCCTCCTAAGATAATAAATAATGCAGTATTGTTAATAAAATAAAGTTATTCCCAATGTCAAAGCAAGGCCGGAACTCCTTAAAGTTCCGGCCTTGTCTACCCGCCATAACTTTTTAAAATTATAGCAAGTTAATTTAGTAAAGTCAATAAACCACTTTCTTTTATTTACTTATCTGGTTTCTTTTTTTTATTAAGAGCCGCATAGAGTGCCAGCATGAATCCTGACAGTGCCACCATGACCTTTCCGGCATTGGATTTTCGCTCCCCTGTCTTAGGTAATTTTGCCAGAGGTACGTTTCCGTCATCAACCGTAACCATATCAATCTGGCTTTCACCTGGCATGTTTGCCAGAGGCACCGGATCCGGTATAATCGTCACCGTGCTTTGAGGCGTACGGGGTGTTGGATCATCATCATCATCGCTTCCTTCGCCGCGTATTCTCTCATCCTGAATGGTAATTGTAAAGCTGTTGATCCCATCAAGAGTCAGAGGCGGGATACTGGAATTAATCATGTATCTGGACGGCGCTCTGGTTTCAATAATCGTATACGTGTCTGCGGGCAGACGCTTGATCAGATACTGTCCGCTGCTGTCTGTTTCAAATCTGGAAGCCTCTTTTTCATTCGCTGTATATCCTTCGAACGAACCATTGTTAAGCTTCACATAGCTGCCCTGTGAGGTTTTGATTATAAACTCTGCCCCACCCAGCTTAATATCGGCAAACACAGCATTTGTCTTAACCACAATCACCTTTGATGGCTGATTCTCAATCGCACCCTTTGTCTTTTCAAATAAAGAGGGTTTTATATAAAGCTCGCTCTTTTCAGACTGGCTTAAAGTAAATTCACTGCTCCACGGCTGTGTACCAAGTAAATACCCTTTTGGCGCTTTCGTCTCTGTGATCCGGTACGTTCCATAAGGCAGATTTGTGATCACTGCCTTCCCCGAAAGGGTAAATACAATGGAATTACCAGTCACATTTTCCGGCGTCCAGGCTGCTCCATCAGAAGCTGCCAGCTTACGGTAGCTGTCCCAAGCTCCCGGTACCATGGTAGATAAATTGGTCAGTGTAAATTCTGCTCCTTCCAGTCTCTTATTCGTATCTTCGCTGTCTACCTTTTCCAGGCTCAGGCTTCCTGTGCTGATCTGATTTGTTACTGTTAATATTACCTCAGATCCATTGTCTACAGAAACGGCTTTGCTGTTATCCTTTAAGATGCTGACCTTTCCTTTTTCGTCCACTCTGATGTAGAACGGTTCAATGGTATCATAACGGTCAGACGCATCCTCCCTGATCTGGTAATCTCCGTGTTTTAAGCCAAGGCTTAAGCTGCCGTCGTCACCTGTAACAAATGTTCCGCTTCCGGCATCCTGCTGCGTGTGGAACCGGCTGGCCCCGAATACCGATAAAATTCCGTTATCTTCATATTTTCCAGGCCCAAGAATATGGAAGCTGATTCCACTTATGCTTCTTTGCAGGTTATCCGTTTTCTTAATCTTTATAACAAATTGTGCACGGTCATTCACCACCTGGTTATCATCCGTCAGCCGGGCATTTTTCTGGTCTTCTGAAAGAGTAAAGTCAAATTCTGCCTTACCGTTTAAGCTTAAATAACCTTCCGGAGCTTTCTCCTCTTTCAGCGTATAGGTACCATAAGGTATCCTTTCAATATCAACGTGGCCATTAAACGCTGTAAACCGAATGCTGGTTCCATTTTTTTGTACATCACGGATTCCCATGGCACCCAGTTCTTCTTCGCTCATCTTAAGAAGCTTTTCTGTGAAGTCTTCAAATGCACCTTCTACCTGGGTTGTTTTCTCTGTTAAAGAGAATTCAGCCGATGGAAGAAGTTTTTCTGTCACGCCATCCACTTTGTCAAAGGTCAGATTTCCGGTCCCATAATCATTGAAGACAAGCGCACTGCCATCTGCTGTTACTATACTGGCTTCACTGTCTGCCTTTAAGGTGACTTCATAGACCCTGCTGCCTGCTACATATCCAGCCGGAGCTGTCTTCTCTTTTACATAATAGGTTCCAAGAGGCAGCATCTGGGACTCTCCCATTCCATCATTTCCTGTTGTCATGGTACCGGCAAGTGCTGTTAATCCATCATCGGAGTAAATCTCAAATACAGCTCCGGAAAGATGCATTTCATGGTTATGGGATGCAGCCTTGTTGATCCGTATTTTAGCCCGGTCTCTCACATCATATACTGAAATCCTGTCTGTATTACCTGTTTCCAGTACGGAAACCTCCGTATCTGCAGACACACTGTAGTTTTCCGGTGCTTTGATTTCTTTTAAAATATAACTTCCTGCAGGCAGACGTTTTACCGTTACAGTTCCGTCACTGCCGGTTGTAAATGCAGATCCCTCCTCTTTTTTGTCTGTCAGTCCGGTAAACGAGTTGTTTCCGTCAAGTGTTACATACTTCCCTTCTGAAGTCATTAAGACAAATTCAGCATTGGAAAGCAGGGCATTTGTTGACTTATCCCGTTTTTCAATTATCAGCTTGTGGGGTGTATTGGCAACCGCACTTTCTCCAGTCAGGCTGATACCTTCCGGTTTTTCCAGCTTAAATTCTTTTGTAAAGCCATGGCTCCCGCCAAAGAGATATCCGCTGGGTGCCTGGGTTTCTTTCAGTGTATAGGTTCCGTAAGGTATCTGTGTTAATATTCCCTGTCTGGAATCTTCTGTCCCATCAACCCGGAAGTTTATAGAAAGAACACCTCCATCTGTTCTGGTTGTTACGGAAGAAACACCAAGCCCTGTCACATGTTTCAAATACTCTTCAAATGCTCCTTCTACCAGAGACGTGCCGCTCAGTTCAAACCATGCTCCCGTAATCAGGTTCTTACTTTCCCCATCCATCTTTTCAATGGCAATCGGTGCAGTCAGTACCTTATTGGTCACTACAACATTGATTTTATTCTGTTGCTGACTGTCCAGGACGATTTCCGGTCTGTCTTTTCCATTCAGTAACGAGACAGCTCCGTCCTGACCGATTCTGACATAGAACGGTTCTATGGTCTGATAACCAGGCGCAGGAAGCTCTGTAATCTCATAATCGCCGTAAGGCAGATTCCAGGTAACAACTCCCTCATCACTGGTCTGTTTTACTTCATAGCCGGAATGATCCGGATCGTTTATTTTAAACTTATTTTTGATAAATGGGTTCCAGGTACTGCTTTCATACGTTCCTGGTCCTGAGATGGAAAATGAGATACCCTTTACTGCATCATTTCCGGCATTATCCGCCTTTCTGATGCTTAAACTGTATTCTGTTCTGGTATTCTCAATAACATTTCCTTCTATTTTGCTTAATTCAGCTTTCTGTCCTTGTGAACGGATTTCAAATCCGGTTTCTCCAAGCTTCTTTGAGATATCATATCCGTCGGGAACCTGAAGCTCTGAAAGAGTATAGCGCCCAAGCGGTATTCCGGTAATGTTCACCAATCCATCAGTAACCTTAAAGCTGACGCCCTGCTCCGTCTCCTTTACATCTGCTATTCCAATGGAGACAGCATCTTTTTTCATCGACGCAATCAATGCATTCCATGCATCTTTGACCACATCACTCTGCTTTTCAATCTGGAACACGGCACCGGTAAGCTTCTCCCTGGTGAGCCCGTCAATCTTTGTAAATTCCAGTGACCCGGTTATATAAGAATCCTCTACAGTAACCGTGCTCATAATGGGATCAGCCTCAGTCTTAAACTCCTTGCTCTTAAGAATCCATGCCTTTTGACCCTGGACCTTATAGGAATCCATGGATACCATATCGCCGGATACAGCATTGGCAATCTGGTAACCTGCAGGAGCACTGTCTTCAACAATAATATAGTTCATGTAATAAAGAAGCTCGCCTGCATTCCATACTGCCTCACCGTCTGTAAGGACTGTTTCGCCAGCTGCTGCCGGACTTTTAAGCACACTGGGATCAGTGATCTGTGTATTATTGAAGGAATCCATTTCCTGGTTTGTAAAAGGACCATATACCGTAAAATGAGCTCCTGCCACTGGATTTTGTGCTTTGTTCGTCTTCTTTACCGTTACGTTTCTATACGGAACAAAGCCTATATCCTTGGTTGTATCATATTCCCCTGATGTTGACCATAAGAAGAAATCCTCTGAGGAATATCCGTTTTTCGTTTCATTAAAGTTGCTGTCACGGCTTTCATTGTAGTTTACTCCGCCTTCCAGCAAGGTCTTCGGAAGTCTGGATCTGCCTGCTTTTTTATTTTCCCCGTCTGGCAGCATGTCAGGTTTGGCAAGCTTCAATACCAGATCCTCGAAACCTTTTGGCATAGTCCCCTCACTCACTTCAATCTGATAATGAGCCGGATCATCTCCCTTTAAACTGGTTAACAGCAGAGACTTGCCGCTATACCACTCATCCTCCGTGCTCTCCGTGAAATCTGAGCCGGTGAGTCCGTATGGTTTCGCAGGTGTCAGGTTGTCAAATAAAAATCTGGCATCCCCGGTTCCCGGTTCCATGGAAATCTGGTCATCCCCGTTTTTGCTGTACTTCAACAGGCTGACATTAAAGTAACCGCTCTGAAGCAGAGGGAACAAATCCGTAAGAAGATGATCATTTTTTATGCTTTCATTCTGTATTCCGTTGTCATCATCATCAATCCAGATTCTGCCTGAAACCTTTACTTTTCCAGGAACCAGAAGTACCTGGACGGAATTGCTGGTCTGTACCTGGGAGAACTTCTTTTCTTCACTCTCAAGGCTTGCTTCTTTATAGCTGTAGGCTGTGGCAAAATCATTGACTGCATAACCGTAAGCGGTCTCTTCCAGCTCTTTTGCCGTACTGTAAGGCACTACCGTCTTATAGGTGACAACCAGGTTCTCGCCTGGTGCCAGATAAAATTCAGGATCTGTGATCTTAATGCGGATGGCGGTAGGATCACTGGAACTTCCTGACCAGAATCCGGAGGAGTTGTCATTTAACATCGCAATCTTTCCGGCATTTGCATTATCCTTACTTTCAAATGCTTTATTGGAATACGAAATCTCATAATCAAATCCCTGAACCTTTCTTCCCGAACTTCCTGTATCTTTTCTGTTTTCAATTGCAATGGACTGAATGCTGTCATACTTCAATCGGAAGTCACTGAGTCTTTCAAAATTACCTGTACTGAAATCCCCTTTCACCGGCAGAATATCCATAAGCTGCAGCTGGCTGACATAATCCTGCGCCGAAGCATTGTTTACCATAAGCCGGTATAATACGGTTCCGTCGTACTGTGTAAGCTCCGTATCCTCTGCCGATTTTGCTACCTTTCCTGCCGTAGTTCCTGATACATATCTGGTATCTAAATTTCCTTTTACCTCTTTATAAAGCTGGATACCAGTTCCGGTGCTCATGGTATTTTCCGCTGAATCAGAAGCATAACCGTAGCTGCGGTATTTTTCATCTGGCAGCAATGCTCCGGCGGGTAAATCACTGCTGGGCCACTTGGTTCCTGAGCTGGTATTAATCATAAAGGATGCGCCGGTATGGTTCAAAGAAAATGCCGGCTGCAGTACATCACTGGTTACGAACAGAGTATTTAATATGTTTTTACCATAATTAATAATATTTCCTGCAATTTTTGCCTTCACCGATACTGTAACAGATTCGCCCTTTTCCAGATTTCCATTCAGACGGATAAACAGGGTCTCCCGTCCGGTATCCGGATCCACTTTTCGTACAGTCTTATCAATGGTCACACCGCCCGGGGCTTTCTCCACTGTGATTGCCGTCAGTAACCGGTCTTCTCCGGAAGTTTCTCCTGAAACAGTTACTCCCAAAGGAACCAGATCAACAAGTACCGGTTTTTGAATAGGCGCAATTCCTGTATCACTGCTTGTAGTGGCATTGGTTACCGTAAGCGTATAGGTAAGCATATCACCTGGCTGTACTCCCTTAACAGGATTTACATTTTTGCTCACCGACAGAATTGGAGCCTGGCTTTGAATTACTGAAATATCGCATAACGCTTCTGCCTGACTGGCTTCCTGACCGGGGTTTAACGTTCCGTTTACATCCCATTTCCGGTATTTCATGGATACACTTGCATTATTACGGATAAATTTTATATCCTTCTTATAGCTTCCGTCAGCAAGAGTTGCGTCCTGACGGTTCAGCTTTGCCGAAACCGTGATAGTTCCCGGTACAAAATCCTGCCCCAGTGTATAGGCGTTTTTCGTGGATCCCTTTAACGTATCATCCCGGTAGCTGATCTTAAATGACTTCACCTTCCTGCTGCCAACCGGCTTAATTTCACCGATCTCACCATCCCCGGAAACAATTACGCTCTGCACCTCTCCGGTCTGATTTCCATCAAAACCATAGAAGGTTACATCTGCCACGATCGTTCCTGTTTTTCCTTCTTTCAGCCGGTTTGTCTGCGCGGCTTTCCCTGGTTTAACAGAAAGAATGGTATATTTTTCATCGCTGTATTCTTTTTCATCAAGAACATTTTTTCCTGAATCAAGCATGGTCAGCCCCTGATCGGTGACTTCATACTGATCAAGAGGAATGGTATTAACAGCTCCGGGTGTAAGGGTATAGGTAACCATCTGACCGTCATTCCACCATAAATCTTTTAAAGAAGCAGTCTGAGTCGTCTTTTCAAGGGATACCCCTGTTTTCTGCTTCACGTTGGTAAATTCGCAGGGCGGCGGAGTATTTCCTTTTTCAATGGTTACTTCTTTCTTATAAACAGTTCTGCTGTCATCCGGATTGATCACATATCCATCTGTATTCGGCGTGATGGAGGTTTCTTCAATCTCATAGGTTCCAGGAAGCAGCATGACTGTAGTTCCTGCCTCACCATAAGGTATTGAAACAATATCACCTGTTTGTTTCCCAGTTTCTTTATTTGTAATCTTTACAAACGCGTTCAGTGATCCGGACGGATTATCCTGTTTGTTACTATCATTTTTAAACAGTTTTAATGGCAGCGCTTCCTGATTATGCACCGTGAACTGATATACACCAGGCGCTTTGGTATTATTACCAGAGAGCACATATAAATCCAGTCCTGGTCTGGTCTCGCCGTTCTTAATTAAATCTGCGGTTACCGGGAGTATGGTTCCACTCTCCCCTTCAAAAGCTTCCAGACGGAAGGTATCAAATCCATGATCCTTTACAGGCACTTCATACAAGCCGTAAGAATATCCCGACTCCTGTTTCAGCCCCCGGAAGGAAAGCTTACCCTGGGAATCTGTGGTTCCCTCTGTTACATAGCTCCAGGTATTTCCGGCTTCTTTTTTATAAAGCTCAAAGGTTATTCCTGCTTTTACCGCTTCTGTCTTGCCGTCTCCGCTGTATTTGGTAATCTGGAAATCAATTCCTCCCTGATTTTCTACGGTAATCTCCGTAGTTTTTCCAGTTTCCGCTTTCAGTCCCTGTTCCGGAATTGCTGTCCCAATGGTTAGATATCCCAGCGGGGCATTTGTCTCCTTAATATAATAGGTACCCGGACTGTTTTTCTTTGTTGAAAGTAAAAATTCATAGATTCCGCTTGTTCCGATTTCCTTAAAATCTCCCACATAGGAAGTCAGTGCCTGATCAGAATATAAGCTGAATGCCGCACCTGTCAGTTTCTTTGAAGGATCTGCTGCATCCACTTTGGTAATGCGGATTCTTGCTTTTGCATACTGATTTTCAACTCCTATGGCAACCGGAGTCTTAGTTTTGAAATCAGAATCCGTTCCTGCCTGGATATAGCCGTCAGACCACAGCCTTCCATTGGTCACTCCTGTTTCACCAGTCAGCATCCAGTCAGGATTTTCCCGCTCTTTCACATAGTAGGCTCCGCCTTCCGGATTCTGTGCCAGCAGCACCTTACCCTCTGACGAATAATAGCCATCTGCTGCCTCGAAGTTATTAATCGTGACTGTTACAGGCTGATTATTCTCATCATATACCGGCTTATAGGCCTTTTCCGCGTCAGAATAGGTGAATACATCAAATACCACCTGAGATGGAAGCTTTGTTTTTATATCCTGGTCATTTATAAATCCTTCGCCAAAATTAAGTTTCTTTATTATTGTCAGGGTAACCTTCATACGGTTTTCAAAGGTTACTTCCGCATTATGATAAGATCCGGTCATATCTCCGGTCACGGCAACTACCAAAGGTGCGGTATCAACCGTATACCCATCCGGCGCTTTCATTTCCGTAATGCGGTACCAGCCTGGCTGGCAGTTATTAAGGACATAGGAACCATCCCCCTGATCTTCCAGCGTTGTGGTCAAAGCTCCAAAGCCATCCACCGGTTTTTCGTAAGCCGGATCTTCCACATTTCTTAGTAAGCCTCCGTCAAAATCTGTACCAGTGCGGAACTTCATATATTCCAGACGGAATGCAGCACCTTTCATGGAAGCACCGCTTTGATTATTCTCACCGTCTGTTTTATGTAACGTAAGCTGTGCCAGTCTTGGATTTTTAATGGTCAGAGAAGCCAGCTGGCCGGTAATCCCATCCGTGACAGGAACCAGAGTTACTTTATTCCCGTCTGCCACCGGCCTGTAACCAACCGAAACTGAAAGTTGTTCAAAATAATTATCTGCTGCCGTCTTTTCAGCACTGCTTCCCAGTGTCTCACTGATGACAGTATAAGTGCCACTTTCAAGTCCGTTTAAAACAGCAAGATATCTTCCGTCCCCCTGCTTCTGTGTAACAGCAGTAACCTGACCTCCTGAAGGAGTTTTTAATGTAAATGTGATACCGGAAAGTCCCTCCGGCCTATCTCCGTTCCATGCAGTCTTTTCTATCTCAAGCATTGGCTTTTGCGGATTGTAAACAGGCACTGTCAGAGACGAACTTGCTACGGTAAAGTACCTCCAAAGCCCGCTGTCACCGGTATACATGGTGATATATAGTTTCTTCTGCTCTGTAGTTAAGGTTTCCTTCATTCGGTAAAGACCGGAAGGAAGTCCTCCTGGTATAAGAATCTTACCGGTATTGTCTGTAGTATAGGTACCATATTTCTTGTAATCGTATCCGGACCCATTCCACTGATACTGCCAGACTTCAAACGCAACCCCTGAGAGAGGTGTTTTCTGAATATTCATTCCTTCCAGTTCATCGTCTGTTTTATGGAATGTACCAGTATCCGGGATATAGCCATATTTTTTAAGAGTTACCGGATATTCTTTGGAAACCTTGTTAATTAACCGGAAATCCGGATCCGTTTTGCTGCTGTCCCAGAAATACTGATCATCAATCCAGTCATTGTTAATTGGTACTGTAACCGTTAAAAGATGAAGCGTTGCATCCATTGTAACCTTAGATGGCGCATAAATCTCTTCCAGTCCCAGAACCAGCGTTACCGGATCACCATCTCCATTATATTGAAGGATATGCTTCGGATCCTTACCCATTGCTGTAATTTTATCGCTTAATTCATCCAGTCTGATGGTTTTTGACAATGCATAGCCGGTTTTATAGGTACCGTCAGATTCCAGGCCTGTTTCCACCACATCAATTGGCATGAGTTTTTCATTATTATCCGGATTTAACAGCCATATCTGGAATTTCACACCGCCAAGAAGAGTAGGTTCTTTTCCTGTGCTCTCATCCTTCAGCCATTTGTTTAAAGCAACCTGAAAATGGTAATTTTCAAGTCCGGTTCCTCCGTTAGAATGCTGATTGGTGATTACCGCTATTTTATCATTTCGTTCGCTATGATAAGTATGCCGGATATCATCATATCCGCTGTACCCTGAATTATTGGGAACAAATACAGCAGCGATTTTCCCGCCTTCCTCCAGAATATATCCTGGTGCCGCCTTATCCTCAACCAGCCAGTATACATATCCATCCTCCAGTATAGCGGTATCAAACTGACCACTCACCCGCTCACCCGTCTGTGGATTTACGCGGGTGCCACTTTCATACTTTCCTTTCTCCTCAAATCTGCTTTCATCTGCAAAATCCTTCATTTGAACAGAGGATAAATTCTTTGTATCAGCAACCATCTTATAAAGCGTAAATCCTGCACCATTTACCATGTGGCGCTCATCATGGGTTTCTCCTCCAACTGTTGTCCCGTCGCAGGTTTTCCATATATTAAACTGAACCCAGGATTTATAATTGAACAGTGGATCCGTATATCTGACCAGTGAATCTGCATTAGCCGGAAGATCCTTACCGCTAAACATAACCGCATTATAACGGTTCTCCAAATCCGCCACCGGCAGACTCTTTCCCGTCTGCACTTTGTCAGGAGGAAGAGGTTCTTTATTCCCCATATTTAATTCAAAAGGCAGTTTGGATTCACTTCTTGTCGGAACCCGGACTTCTGCTACATAATAGATATCATTCCGGTCAATATCGTTAAAGGTAGCAATTCCGTCAAATTCATTTGTCACCTGTACCTGTACAAAATCAGCAATATCCGGCTGATTTCGATTCACTTTATAAAGAGCCAGATTTACATTTCCTAACGCTCTGTTCACCTCATAGAACTGATCATTCCAACCATCGCGCCAGTATTTCTGGGTACGAATGGTCAGCTTTGGCTCATTTTTAATAACAAGAGGTGCTCCCGATGGCTCTCCGTTTACAGTGGAAATAGTTTTTCCCTCTTTCAGTGTGGTTGTCAGCACTTCAAAAGATGGAAGATATCCCGAAGGTGCTGAGATTTCAGCAATCACATAGGGTATCCGGTTTCCACTGTCATCAAAGATGCGCAGCTTACTGCTGTCAAAAACCGCCTGACCGTTGGTCCCGGATGTCTTAGTCTGAATGGGATTTTTAATACTGTTTGCCCAATCATCCTCACGGAACTGAGATCTTAAATAAATTCCAAATACAGCGCCGCTTACTGACGTATTTCTTAAGGCATCCTTTTTGGTAACCATCACTTTTCCGTAATTCTGATAGTTTTCCAGAGACTTGCTTCCATTCAAATAGATATTCATTTTTTTATCTGCTGCTGTCTCTGCTGCTGTTACCGCTGCCGGTCCGTAATAGACCGCCCCGTTCTGAATGATGTAACCATCATACTGTCCATCTGACTTGTTGTTCATCAGGAACAGCGGATTGATAATATCCGAACCCAGAATTTCCCTGAAGTAATATGTTCCCGGTGCCATGACCGTATCGGTATTGGAAACAATTGTGTTTTTATTGCCTGGAAGTGTAACTGCTGTAAAATGATCCCCATCTTTTTGATAAACTTCAAAGGTGATCTTAACGTTACTGTCCATGCTTCCACTTGAATTATATTTAACCTTCTTTAAATTAACTGATTTGAACGGTTTATTATAAAATTTTAAATGGGTGGTAGTGGCATCTTTGGGATACCAGAACCATTCTTTCAGCTGTTCCCTGTTAATCGGTCCGTCTGGTGTAGTAAACTCCCGGATCTCTGTTCCAACATAGTTTGCCGGTGTCTGTACTTCTTCTACCCGGTATGCTGTTCCAGGATCCAGAGAAACAAAGGTTCCCTCCAGAGAAACGGTTCCTTTAAATACTTCCGCACCATCCAAAATTCTTGTAATACGGAATGTTGCAGTGATTTTTTTGCTGTTATCAGTTATGTCATACTTATGAAGCCAGTAAGGCACTTTCTGCGGTATGTTATATGCCTTCACACTGGTATCAGACTCCCTGCTGACTGTATAAGGTCCGATGAGAGGTGTCTTTATTTCATTAATAATTGCATTATCAACAGTTTTCCCTGCCTCTTCTGCCTCCAGACGATCCGCACTTCCCACCTCACTCCAGTAATAATCTTTGGTGATATCCAGATTTCCGGCAGTAATTATTCCACTTTGATCTGTGACATAGATTTTTCCAGGAGTTACTTCGCTGTAATTATTCTGATTTTTATCAGCGGCATATAGCTTAAACTGGTATCCGGCATTGGAATTATCTGTATTGATCCAACCCGTTGACCACTGATTTCCAAACGTCCAGGTTTCTTTCTGGAGCTTTAAATTTCCCTGTCTGTTATTTTTAATTTCAAGTGAAGTTGTTTTTAATGGTACGAGAGTGAATTCTTTATAAAGACAGGTTTTACCATTTTTAATTTCTGTAGTGAACCCACTTCCTGCAGGATTGCCATCCGAATATCCATCCGGAAGTTCTTCCGCCACTCTGTACCGAATTATATGACTGCTGCTGTCATAAACTGGAAGAACTGCTTCAAATCCGCTGTTCCCATCCAGTGAATAGGTATCCCTGGAATTTACGGAAACTCTGGACCAGCTGCTGCCATCTGTAGTGGATTCAAACCAGAAATGGTTGTCAAAATTACCTTTAACCTGCTGGGGAACTGCCTCATAAGCTCCACTGTCCTTTTGAAGCAGCTTTGTTACCTGTACCTTTGCTTCATTTAATGTATTAACAAGGTAATTACCGCCATCCTTTAAGACAGAAGTTTCCCCCCTCTTTACTGTCACAGGGTATTCCTCCGTGTCCATGATATATCCGTTGGCACTTTTTTCCCTGACAATGTATTCGCCAGGTGTAACCGGTTTAAACCGTACCAGACCGTTCTCGTCTGACTGAACCGTTGTTACTTCATTTAATGTACCGTTTATCTTCTCATAAAGTGTAAATTGTGCACCGCTTAAAGGACTTAAATCTGCATCTTTCGTGTCAACACTATTCCAGGTGCGCGCCTTCTTATAAAATTCGATGGCACCCTTTCCTACAACGTTATTAACTACTTTGACTTCCTTATTCTCACCTGCCTTAATGGTGAACTTAATCTCCTGACTATCTCTAAAGGTCTGGGAATCCACCATTGCATAACTGTATTCTGTTCCTGCTGGTTTCCTTCCTTCTTTAATCACATAGGTCCCAGGATCAGCCTGAATCTGAATATAGCCTCTGCTGCCGGTTGCATATGGTATGCTCTCTCCAGCTTCAATGGATGGATTAACCGCTATTGGTCCTCTTTCTAAAGCATTGCCATTTGGATCCAGAACCGTATAATTGGCATAAGGTGTCTCATTCCCCGTGGAATCCACAGAGTAAATCTCAAATTCAGCAAATCCGGGATATTCCTTTTCCATTGTCAGATCATAAGGCTTTAAAACACCGATTCCTTCATCCAGCATTTTAGTTAACTGAATGACTGCGGGTTTATTTACTTCATGAACCGCTACCGCTGCTTCAGAATCATCTTTCATAATCTGAGTGGTTCCCAGCTTAATATATTCCAGATGTGCCTTGTTTAAAACGGTAAATACGGAAGAATCATTCACACGAGGGTCATTGTATTTCAAAATAAATGGTTCAAATGGATACCTGGCTGTGACCAGATAAGAGCTGTAGGTCGGTGCCAGTTCCGATACATAAATATGATCAGCCCCATTTTGCCCCTGGGATTTATAATTATCTATTACAATGGATCCATCTCCGTTTTGTCTAACAGGTATGCTGCTACCGTCTCCCCATACTGCAGTGACCGATATAGGTTTCATTTCTGCCGGAGCTTTCGGCGTTGTTATAGAAAGTGTATCTGTTATATGGAAAGAATTTTCCTTAAATCCGGTACGTCCGTAAGTCTGATAAACAGTTCCATCAGGCTGTCTTGATATCTCACCAAGATTTCCATACATCCCCACCTCTATCATATAGGTGATATCAACATACTGAGGATTCCCGTCATCATCCTTAATAATAGTATAAGACTGATCCGTAGGATAAACTCTCTTTTTAATATGCCACTCATCATCAGAGATCAGTTGCAGCTCAGTCTGTGACGGCTGTCTGGCATAAGTAACTGTTGGAATATTTCCCGGATATGTAATGTTTTCCTTATCCGTCTTATCTGCAACCTTTACATCAGCATGAAACGCTACGCTGTTATCGGAAAGGGAAAATTTCTCTCCAACCGCCCTTTTACCGTTTCCGTCTATGTATGCGTTGATAATTATATTATCCGACTTTCCGGGACGGATGGTATGATTCTCATCTCCTGCCTGGATTGCATAGACACTCTTATCGCTGTCTGAAGTATAGAGTTCTACCTTCCCGCTCTGTTCCTCCAGTGTAATACCGGCAGGAACCGTAAAATAAATGACCGCATTTTCATATGTATCGAACAGGGACAGCTTTCCGCCTGCTGCATATTCATAAAGCGGTGCAGCCTGCATCGTATAGGTGATGGTATAAGTAAAAAGCTTCCCTGCCTTTATTTCTCCAGTCATGCTCTGGTCAAGATTTATTTCTACCGTTTCTTTTTTATCCGTTGCATCTTCTCCATAATAGCTTAAAGCTGTATCATATGGAGAAAGCTTTGCCTCGTCGCTTACTTCCATGTTTAATAATGTAATTCCATAACTGGGAACTACCATGGAGAAAGAAGGCTGAACAAATAATGAGGTCAGACTGAAGCTATTTTCTTCCTCTTCCCCGTCTATTCCCATTAAGGCAGACTTTTCTTCACCAGATAAAACACGGCCATCTCCGATAGAAACAATATCAGCACTATCATAGCTCTCTGTTTGCGAAACTGCTTCCGAAGGGGTAGCAACTGTTTCAAGTGCCGCTGCAAGTACCGGAACCTGGTGCCTGGAAATAGAAAGTATTTGACTTTCTATTTCATTTTTACTAATAGAAATGTCGTTGCCGGTTGCGGAATCAACGGAATTATTACTATCTTCCTGCGGCTTCACATCATCTTTATTATCAATTGCTGTTTCATCTGATACGGTATCTGAAGATTCATCTTCATTTTCCTGTGTCTCTGCAGCATCTGATTCCTTCTCAGTTGAAATAACAGCTTCGGTTTCGGTAGTTACAGTATTATTATCATCCTTAACCGCTGAATCCGTTTCCACTGCCTGTGTTTCTTCTGCTGTTTCTGCGTTTGTTCCTGCTGCTGTTTCTCCGGATGTTTCCGCGTTTGTTCCTGCTGCTGTTTCCCCGGATGTTTCCGCGTTTGTTCCTGCTGCCGTTTTTGCTGCAGAAGCACCCCCGGATGCGCTGTTTCCGGTATTCTGCAAAGCGGTTTCCTCCGCATTTTCACCAACAACCGCATACTCATCCATCTGGGCTTCTGTAATAACAAAATTGTCACTTACTACCCTGAGACGGAATTCACATTCCCGGTCCTTATATCCGTTTACACCAATGATCTGAACATTCTGAAGGATAGATTCCTGTTTAATACGGTCTGAATCATCAGTCTGGGGAAAAGGTTCACCGTCAAGGGCATCAGAAACTACCACAAGGTACATGGCCTTACCTGTTTTTCTTTGAAAAATCAAGGTTTTGCCTTCCAGTTCCTCATATAATTTTCCCATAACCAGATCTTTTTGTTCCCCTTTAAATGGGATTAAATCTTCTTTTAATTCAGGTCTTTCGTCAATATCCTTTTTAAGGACTTTTTCTATGGCAGACTGGGTAACTTTAACATCTATTACCTGCTTTGCCTGTGACGGCGTTGCTTCTGACGGAGATGCCTTGGACGCATTGGATGGAGTAGCCGTTTTCCGTTCTGTATACTCTGCCGCATAAACCGTAGTAGCGGTGAGCTGTGATACATTTCCCGAAACAATGGCTATTGTTAACAACCAGGCAATAATCCGTTTTAAGCGATGGATTTTTTTCATTGCTCCCTTCATTTTCACACCCTCCTTTTATATTTTTTCTTTTTCATTCAGTCTTCTATATGCAAGCCACCAAATGGCAATATTTCCCTCTCTGTCAGTATACCTGAGACTGGTTACAAACCAGTTATTTTTGTTTACTTATTGATTTTTAACTAAATATTTTTTACAATGTTTTTTTCACTACTTTGTATGATTTATTTAGTAAAATAAGTACATTTTTTGTTATATTTTTACATAAAATTGTTATTTTACTATAACTGTTAACTTCAATATTTTTATTGTTTACATCTGTGTTCTAGTACGTTTAAAACAATAACATGTCTGCTAATCCTGAAGCTGTCTTGACAGAACGCCTGTTTAATTCTAAAATAAGTTCATCTGTCTATTTAATAATTACGAAAAAGAAGGTCTTAAACATATGATTCAGGATATTTTCCCCCACGTATTCCATAACGAATTTGAAATTAAATCACCCACTGCTGACAGCTATTTTTTCTACTTTTCAGAAGGAAGTATCTGTCTGACTGAAGGTAAAACCAAAACAATCCCACGGTTTTCTGCATTAAAAGAAGAGGACCGAGGCCGCTTCATGTCCCATTGTGATTTTCTGTTCTCCATCGATCAGATGGATTTTTTTCTGACTGATGAAACCAGTGTAACTCTTGCAGATACTCCTGGTCTGAGCCTTTATAAAAACAGCATAATACGGGAATTAACCCCTATGTGGGTATCTTTTTCTGCAGTATGTGCTTCCCAGCTTCACCGGTTCTACTTAACCAACCGATATTGCGGATGCTGCGGATCGGAGATGATTAAAAGTAAAAAAGAACGGTCTATGATCTGTTCATCCTGTGGTAACACCGTCTATCCAAAAATAGCGCCTGCTGTTATTGTGGGGATCATTCATGATGGAAAGCTTCTGCTTACGAAATATGCAGGCAGGGAATACACCCGTTATGCACTTCTGGCCGGATACACAGAGTTTGGTGAAACCCTGGAAGATACGGTAAACCGGGAAGTCATGGAAGAAGTAGGGCTGCGTGTTAAAAATATCCGTTACTATAAAAATCAGCCCTGGGGCTTTTCTGATTCCATTTTAATGGGTTATTGGGCGGAGCTGGATGGTTCTCCACAAGTCACGCTGGATGAAACTGAATTATCCACAGCAGTCTGGATGGCACCTGAGGATATCCCCGACGATTTCACCAATATCAGCCTGACCCACGAGATGATTCTGTTATTTAAGAATGGGAAAATAAACGAAACACAGGAAGGAAAAGCATGATCAGGCTTTCCTTCCTGTGTTTCTATAAAAGGTTGCATATCCATTAGTAATAAGACTTCCCTCTTTGGGAACCTGTGAAAGAATAAGAAGCACATTCAGTACATCAACACATGCACCTCCTGCGTTTAATACACTCAGAAAAATAAAATAGCCATTCAAAAGACCGGTAACAGCAAGAAGAAACGGAACAGCAAACGAAAGGATAAACAGAGGCATAAGTGATATAACAACCATTCTTTTCTTTGAAAGTAACTCTTCCGTAAAAACAAAACCAAACAATCCGTTAAAACCCCAGTATGTCTTATCTGATTTCCATACTTTTGGTATAAATACTGCATGAATCAATTCATGAATCAAAAGGTATAAAAACATTCCCAAAAGATAATATACAACCTCTATACCTATGGATATCTCCAGGGAAAAACCCTGCGGTCCGGAAAGCAGCCTCTTAAATGGAGGATATAAATAATAACACCATACGGCTCCGGTTATCATCAGAAGAATGCTGATGGGCATAGACCACAGAATTGCTGCTGAGACAGACTTTGGTTCTTTTAAACGAATCCACCCCCGCTCCTTCAGATACATAGTTCTGTCGTCATTTTCCGGCGGAATTTTCTTAATAAGCTTCATTGTCACCTCAAATAATATATTTTAATCTTTATATATTGTATCACATAAATACGCCTTAAGGAGTACATTATGAAATTAACCGTTTTAGTTGATAACAATACATTAATTGATAAATACTTTTTAGGAGAGCCTGCTGTAAGCTATTATATCGAAGATGAAGATGAAAAAATATTGTTCGACACAGGTTATTCCGATGTATTCATAAACAATGCAGTTAAACTGCAGATTAATTTAGCTGATATAACAAAAATCATTTTTTCTCATGGTCATAATGATCATACCGGCGGGTTTCATTACTTAAGTGATCAATACGATTTATCTCATGTAAAACTTTTTGCCCACCCAGATGTTTTTATGGAAAAGAGAGATACCGGAGAGTCTATTGGTTCGAATCTTACGGTAGATTCAGCAGCTAAAACCTGTAGATTATCTGTTACAAAACATCCGGTTCCTATAAGCAAAAATATTATTTTCTTAGGTGAGATTCCCCATATTCATTCTTTTGAAACAAGAAACCCGATTGGAGAGCAGAAGATTTCTCATAATCAGTACCTCGATGATTACGTCCTGGACGATTCTGCCCTTGTTTATAAATGCATTAAAGGTCTGTTTATCATTACAGGATGCTCACACAGCGGTATCTGCAATATTATCGAATACGCAAAAACTGTTTGTAAAAATGATACTGTTTTAGGAGTAATTGGAGGCTTCCATCTTTTTAATACAGACACAAGGCTTGAGCAGACAATTCAGTATTTCCTTGATAATAATATTCGTGAACTATACCCATGCCACTGTGTCTCATTTAAGGTTAAAGCTGAAATAAACAACCGCCTCCCCATACATGAAGTGGGTGTTGGTCTGACAATAACCATTTAATAAATCATAAAAGCCCCGATGCCCACTTCACAGCACTGTCAATGCTCTCCAGATTCTTCTTAGGATCAACATAAGCAGTTTCACCAATGAATTTATTTTCCGGCAGCGCTTCTTTCAGTTTGGCAAAGCACTTCACTGCCCCGCCACCTCCATGGCTTGCAAAAATCGCAATCCGTTTATTCCTGATTTCATAATTGTTTATAAAACTTCTTATGGGCGGTGCAAACGATCCCGCCCAGACCGGAGTTCCGATTATAATCGTTTCATACCGGCTAAGATCAATGCTTTTGTTTATCAACGTTGGTTTATCTCCAAAAACAACACTTTTTCCACCCCAAAAATACTTTCCAAGGCCCTCCGTTGGATACTTCTTGCTTGTCTTCAATTCAACGATATCCGCGTTTAATGTCTCCCCTATTTTTTCGGCAATCAATTTCGTATTTCCCTCAAATGAAAAATATACAACTAAAACGCTCATTATAATTCCCCTTTCTCAGATATAATTTTCCTGGCTTCTACCGCCCAATCCTTCATTGCAGAATAAACATGAACACCGCAAAGCGCAGTCAGGCGGCTATAAGTACAATCAATACCCTGATCCCTGAACTGGCTGATCTGCTCCATATATCTGTTCATGTCTTTTACCAGTTCCTCATTTCTCCTGATAAAATCATCCAGATGCCCAATCAATACTTCCGATTCGGTATTCTCCCCAAAAGAAACTTTAAGAAGAATCTCATAACGAAGCTTCTCAATCTCCGGCTTCTCACGCATCCAGTCCGAGAGCTCTTTTCTTCCTGCTTCGGTAATACTGTATACGATTTGCCCCCGTCCGTTACCGTGTTCTCCATTGTCAGAGCAGACAGCTAACCCCTGTGCAACCAGCGTCTTTAACGTGGGGTATATCTGTCCATAGCTTTCCTGCCAGAAATGACTGTATTCATTTTCCAGCCATTTTTTTATTGTATAACCGGTCAGCGGCATACGGGCAAGCATTCCCAGCATTACATATTTGGATTTTCCCGTGTTTTCTTTCATATGTGCATCTCCTTTTGAAATATAGCATTATGATATATCAAGTTGATATATAAATCAAGCAAAAATTTTATAATCTTATTTCTTTTACTGCAACAGCCTTGCCCCTATGATATAATATCTACGAAAAGATATTATATAAATACACATTTAACTAAAACAGAAATTTTAAGGCGGATTCAAAGTGACTAATAAAAATATTGATAACAAATATGCTGATTATGCGGCAAAACTAAAAATAGATTGTAAAAATTGCAGTGGTTTATGTTGTGTTTCTCTATACTGTACAAAAACAGATGGTTTCCCTTCCAATAAAGACGCCGGTACGCCATGTGTCTATCTTGATTCTGATGATAGCTGTAAAATACACACAAAACTCTCTGAAAAGAATTACAAAGGTTGTCTGGCCTATGACTGTTTCGGTGCAGGACAAAGAACCACTCAACTCTGTTTATCAAAAGGTACCTGGAAAACAGGCCCAAAACAGGCAGACATGATTTTTGAAATGTTTATGACTGTATTTCAACTTCATCAGATGCTGTGGTATCTGGTTGAAGCATATTATTTAACAACAGATAAACATTTAAAATCAGCTATTGATGAGCTTATAATTGAGAATGACCAGATGATAGAGAAGCTTCCAGATTATAGTTCAAAGATTGACCTTTCAGATTACAGATTAAAGGTAAACACAGTTTTAAAACGAATAAGTAGCACAATTTCACAAGGTACATCATCAAATAACCATTCTGGAATGACGTATCTGGGAAAAAACTTTAAAAAAGCAAATCTGGATGGAAAAGACTTCAGCATGTCACTGATGATTGCAGCAAATTTTACGGGGTGCAGTTTGAAGAAAACGAATTTTTTGGGTGCAGATATCAGGGATGCAAACTTAAAAGATACGAATTTAAGCGAGAGTATTTTTTTAACACAAATGCAGATTAATTCTGCTAATGGAAATAAAAACACAAAACTTCCTGACAGTTTATGCCGTCCGGCATCCTGGATATAACAACATTAGAATAGTAAATTTTAAGAAGAAAAAATACAGGAGAAAGTTCATTATCACTTCCCCTGTATTTTTTCATATCTCTTAATGTCCTTCAAGTACTATAAGTCCATCGCCTTTAAAGTTATGCATGGGCACAGATGTTTTTCCCGCCTCTGAAGCCAGCCTGATTCTTGCCGTTCTTCCCGTGATGAGATCCACTGCTTTACCGGAATACCCCTTAAGTTCCTTATCGATTACGATCTTTGTTGAATAAGGAACATAGATCAGGTACCGCTCATCACCAGTCACAGCCATCCGAATCTGCTCTGACTTTCCAAGTAAAAGCTCCTGTGAGGGTATCAGTTCTCCGATACGATTGGTTTCCAGAAAGTTTGCAATAAACCCGTAATCCCAGGCTCCGGGAAAATGAATTGCCTCCCAGGCAGGAAACGCTTCATCAAACCCCTCACCTAACACCGGATTTGCCCTCTTTCCTGTTTTTTTCCAGTTCCAGATTCCATGGGCTCCATACGTGACGCCAGCACATGCACCGGACAGAATTCCGCTCCACGCTGCCTTTCGTATGTCATACGGCTGAAAACGTCCGTACATCTTCCGGCTGTATCCCATCTGCTCATAGCAGGGTTCTGCGTTCACAACCGGCTTTACCGGATAATCCCTGTAAAATTTTTCTGCTAGCAGGTATGCCATATCCTGTCCTTCTGCAAAATGCCCGGACTGATACATATAAAAGTCCAGCCGATCTAAAAACTGCTCCG
The DNA here is from genome assembly GCF_049890855.1 of Lacrimispora sp. 38-1. Taxonomy (NCBI): domain Bacteria; kingdom Bacillati; phylum Bacillota; class Clostridia; order Lachnospirales; family Lachnospiraceae; genus Lacrimispora; species Lacrimispora sp. 38-1. The sequence continues at coordinate 53,983 of NZ_JBANEW010000097.1, forward strand.
GTATATAATCATATCCTCTCTTAATATGCATTGTTTTCAATGACTGGGGCGATTTCTCACATACGGTCTTCAACGCTGTTTCGTAATAGGAGACTGCTTCATCCGTATCAAAGTCCGTATCACCGCTGATCACATAAATAGGTTCAAACTCATCAAATACTTCCACTGCTTTTTCTGCATAAGTACTGACAAACTCCTCCGGCATCACGTTAAAATCTACCAGTCTGCTCCCCCAGGTTCCCGGAACATAATTAAGCCACAATATCACCAGTGCCAGCTGAAATCCCTTATCAACAGCCATACGGCACATCTGCCTTGCTCTGGAATAATACGCTTCATCCCACCTCGTAAAATCAAATTTCTGTCCATCCTCTGTATAAAACGGATATATTCCTACATCGGACATACATCTGTCCCATTGCGGCAGAGTATTAATCTGGAGTACATTAAAGCCCTGTGCCCAGCGTCTTTCCAGATATTCTTCCCATTCCTCCAGTGTGATTGAAGTAAATGCGCTCCATACCGTATCTGCCAGATAAAAGAAATCCCGGCCATCCAGTGTAAAATTCCTCTTGTTCTCATGTATCTTAAGTCTGCTCATGGAAAACCTCCAAATCTTCTGTTACCTGGGAATACAGCGAATCATAACATCTCCTGCCACAGCCATTTTTGCCTCTGCAGTTAAAACATCTGCATACTCGTTGCTGTTTGTTACCAAAACCATGGTAGTGACATCATAACCTTCCCGCTTCATGCTGTCTAAATCTGCTTTTAACAGAAGATCACCTTTCTTAACTCTGTTTCCGGCTTTTGCTATAAGTTCAAAATATTTACCTTCCAGTTTTACCGTATCTAAACCTACATGGATAAAAACTTCTGCGCCCAGGTCTGTCTTAATTCCAACTGCGTGTGGGTATGCGGTTTCAACCGTTCCATCACAAGGTGCATAAAAAGTCCCCTCAGCCGGTATAATTGCCAATCCTTTTCCTAATCCCCCTCCTGCAAATACCTCGTCCTTCACTTCTGATAATGAAATGATAGTTCCATTTACAGGTGCCGCAAATTCTTCTTCCTTTTTAGCCAGATGGACTGAAGACTCTGAAGTTTCATCTTCAAGAAGCATATTATCATTGTACCCAAACAGATAGGTACAGATGGCAGAACCAAAGTATGCAATGGCACATGCTGCACAGAATCCCGCGAAACCGACTCCAATATAACCTGTCATTGTGAGAAGACTTGTACCTAAGACTGTAGGGGCTCCTGCACCTACTGCTGCGGTAATTGCTCCTGCAATACCAGAAAAAAATGCTCCGATAAAGAACGGCCTTTTATACTTTAATGTTACTCCGTATATTGCTGGTTCTGTAATACCTGCAAGTACAGCAGAGATTGCCGCCGGACCTGCGATATCCTTAACCTTTTTGCTTTTAGTCTTTAAAAATACCCCCAGTGCGGCTCCTGCCTGAGCAAAGTTATTAGGTCCTGTTATTGTAAACAAAGTATCTCTTCCGGTCTGTGCAATGTTATTTATAACAATTGGAATAAATCCCCAGTGAAGTCCGAACATAACTGCTGCCGGCCATATAAGCCCCAGTATAAATCCTGCTATAACCGGATTGACTGCGACCATGGCAGTATAACCTCCCGCCAGCATTTTTCCCGCAAAATCAGAGATGGGACCAATTACGAGAAAAGTAGAAGGTACCATAATTACAAGAGATAAAAGCGGTGTGAAAATATTTTTAACTATATCCGGAAGAATTCCCCGAAGCCCTCTTTCCAGCCTGGAAAGTACAAAAACGGAAAGAATAATTGGTATTACTGATGAAGTATAGCTCACAAGAACTACCGGAATATTTAAAAATGTCAGAGACTCCTTTGCAGCAAATGCCGCAGATAAGTCCGGATACATTAGCGCAGACGCTATAGCCACTGACACAAAAGGATCCGCCTTAAATTTTTTAGCTGCTGTATAGGCAAGAAAAACCGGAAGAAATGTAAATACACCATCTGCCGCAGCAAATAAAATCCGGTAAGTTCCCATATCCTTTGACAACCATCCCATCGTAGTAAACAGAATGAGAAGTCCCTTTAACAAGCCGGCCCCTGACATTGCTCCAAGTATGGGTGCAAAGATTCCGGAAACAGTACTCATAAACAAATTTATGACGTTTTTATCATTATTACCTTTGCCCTCTGAACTCATATCCCCGGCTTTAATGGCAGAAGTTGCTAATATGGAATCGTAAACATCTCCCACAGCATTACCGATCACTACCTGAAGCTGACCTCCTGCTTCCACCACCGTTATGACCTTTTCCGTCTGACTCAGTCTTTTTTTATCAACTTTATCCGGATCCTTAATCTGGAACCGCAGTCTGGTTGCACAGTGAATCAGCGAATTAACATTATCCGCTCCCCCTACGCTGGCCACAATCTGTTTCGCCAGCTCATCGTAATTTTTCTTAGCCATGATTATCCCTCCTGAGATTGAGTCATACCCTTTGAACCTTCTTCATAAAACGTTTTGTGATTTCATACTAACACCCGTTTTTTTCTCAATCAATCCCCCTCGGACTTTTCTCAATATCAATCAAAATACCATATTATTACCCCATGTTTTTCCACTTTTTTTGTATAATTATGATAGGTTTTTAAATTTTCTTTAAATATATCATTTGTAAATATATTTGTTTTTATCAAATACACTCTCTCCCTCCAGCAGTCTGGTCTTGTAATAAACCCGGACCATTTCCCCTTCTTCATCCTCTATATGACGGATTAAATGACTCATGGCAGCTTTATGCCTCATCGTATGGGTACCCTTTATTAATGTAAGATTAATACCGGGTATACTAAGATTGGGAAGTGCATCAAACCCGATTAAGGATATTTCTTTCGGCACCCGGATATTTCTCTCTAAAAGGGCCTTGCTTACCCCCAGGGATATGACAGAGCTTTCAAGAACAAAAGCAGTTGTTTTTCTGATCCCTCCGTCTAAATACCGGTTCATTGCTTCATACACTTCATCAATCTGGTTGCCTAAGCGGATAATGCGGCTGCTCCCATCCCCGCAGTGCCGTTTCTCCATTTCTTCCACAAATGCCTCTCTACGCTCCAAAAAATTAAAGATGTCAACTTTCTCCGCAAGATAAGAAATGTAGCTGTGTCCCTTATCAACCAGATAATCAACAGCTCTGCAGATTCCCTCTTTATTATCAATAAGAAAGCTGTCCATACCCTGTTCATAAAACAGATTATCCCCTACCACCACAGGAATTTTAAGCTGGCCAAAGGGATAAATATCACTGTAATTCATTTCCGCTGCCATCATATAAATCCCCTTTACATCACTTCTCCTGCATTTATCCAGTAATTTCTCCAGGTTTCCTGCTTTTTCATAAAATTCCTGGTAGTCAAACCGGTATCCTGCTTTATTACAAATGTATTCAAAATCATCAAAAAGCAGAGGGTCCCGCCTGTTTTCCCTCTGCTTTAAAATAATTCCATGCTTAATATAGTTAAGCATCAGCACAGTCCCTTTACTTTCGTTGTACTCTGCCCTTAACCTGCTGTTATTTTTCTCTTCTTCCATCAGGATATAATTCTGAACCCTTTTTCTTGTTGCCGGTTTAACCCCCGGCTTATTATTTAAAACAAGGGAAACGGTCGCCGGAGAAATTCCAAGCGCCGCTGCAATATCCTTTGCTTTCACCCGCATTGCCGTGTCCTCTCTTTCATGATGTTTCAAAGCCACCGGCATTTTTGCAGACCAGATCAATCCCCTCCCTCCATCGGTTTTTTCTCTCGTTTCTGCTTTCCCTGTCCATATGGCTGTCATAAATATCATAATCAATATTCGTAAATATTTTATCCCTGTCATAAATTCCAGAGGCGATTCCTGCCATATAAGCGGCCCCGATTGCAGAAAGCTCCTCCTGTCTGGATACCCGCATTCTGATATCCGATATGTCAGATTGAAACTGCATCAAATAACGGTTTTTAGCAGGCCCGCCATCTGCACAAAGTTCCTTTAATACTTTTTTACTGTCCTTTTCCATGGCAGTCAGCACATCCGATACCTGAAAGGCAATGCTTTCAACAGCTGCTTTTACAAGCTCTGCCCTGCCCGTAGTACGGCTCATACCCAGAATCATGGCTCTGGCATTTTCCCTCCAGTACGGTGCGGAAAGTCCCGTAAATGCAGGAATGAATACTGCAGTATCCTTTTGGTTTGCTTTATGAACAAGCTCCTGTACCTCCTCGTCCGAAGAAATGAGACCCATCTCATTTTTCAGCCAGGAAATGACTGCTCCCGCATAATTAATATTCCCCTCTAAAACATATTCTACACGGCCGTTCATTCCCCATGCAAGAGAGGTTGCAAGACCTGCACTGCTTTTTATAAATGTATCCCCTGCGTTCATCATAATGGAAGATCCCGTACCATAGGTTGCCTTTGCCTGTCCCGGCAGATGGCATCCCTGACCAAATAAAGCAGCGTGGGAATCTCCCATTACCCCATATACAGGAATCGGAAGATCGAAGTATCCCTCAAAATCAGTATATCCAAAGCACGCATTGCTGTCACAGACTTTGGGGAGTGACTCTATGGGCACCCCAAACATCCGGCACAGTTCCTCATCCCATTCTAACGTATGGAGGTTAAATAACTGGGTTCTTGAGGCATTGGAATAATCCGTTAAAAAGCTGCTTCCCTTTGTAAGTCTGTAGACCAGATAGCTGTCCATTGTTCCCAGACAATACGGTTCCTTTAAAGAAACATTTTCTAAAAGCCACGCCATTTTCGCTGCCGGGAAATAAGGGGAAAGGGGGAGGCCCGTCTTCTCATAAATGACGGGACTAAAGTCCTTAAAACGATCAGAGATCCGGGCTGCCCGGCTGCACTGCCATACAACAGAAGGGGCAAGGGGGTCCCCGCTCCGGTTCCACACAGCAGTTGATTCTCTCTGGTTACTGATGCCTGCCGCTTCCACATTCTCTCTTCCTATGTCGGAACGATCCAGCACTTCCCTTACAGCTAAAATCATATTTTCATAAATTTCTTTCAGATCATGGGATACCCAGCCTTTTTCATTGACAATCTGTCTGTGCTTCCGGTCTGCCCTTTTGCACAGTCTTCCAGTCTGATCAAAAAGAACGGCTTTTGTTCCCTGTGTACTCTGATCTATCGCAATAACATATTTCATTTTACCAGCCCCTGACCTAATCCGTCTAATACAGTCTTTTTAATCCCCTCATCATCCAAACCATAATATTTAAATATTTCATGATTCGTGCCTGCAATGAGATGACCGTCAGGTAGCGCCAGGTTTATTACCTTTTTCGGACAGTTGGCAGAAACAATCTGAGCCACCATGCTCCCAAGACCGCCGTACGGGGAATGCTCTTCTGCTGTCACGATCAGATCAGCTTTCTCTGCTGCATCCACAACGGCTTTTTCATCTATCGGCTTTATGCAGTACATATCTATCAGGCCGATACGATACCCCTCTTTTTCCAGCTGCTTGGCTGCTTTCACTGCATAAGGAAGCAGTTCTCCGCAGGTTATGATAACTGCATCCGTTCCCTCTTTTATCACATTGGCACGATCCAGTTTAAAATCCATATCTTCTTCATATACATCCTCCGTTGCAGAACGACTTACCCTTACGTAAGCAGGTTTTTCATCCTCAAGAAGTGCCTCTATCAGCTTTCTGGTCTGAAAACGGTCACATGGGAAATAAACCCGCATATCCGGCAGACTGGCCATGGCAGCAATATCCTGGCAGGAATGATGAGTCATGCCCAGTGCTCCATAACTGACACCTCCGCTGATTCCGATTAACGTAACATTAGTCTTTGAATAAGCCACATCTACCTTTACCTGTTCGTAGCTTCGGGTGGATAAAAAGCTTGCCGGGGACGCTGCAAAAACCTTTTTTTTGCAGGATGCCAGACCTGCTGATACAGATACCAGATTCTGCTCCGCAATTCCCACTTCAACAAACTGGTTCGGGTACTGCTCCGCAAACGGTGCAAGGGATGCAGAACCTCTGGAATCCGAGCATACCACCACAATATCCTTATCTTCCTTTGCAGCTTCTGTCAGTGTATCACAAATTACCTGTCTGTTCGTTATCTGATTCATGCCAGCACCCCCTCCAATTCTTTCACAGCTTTTTGGTATTGCTCCTCTGTCATGACACCATGATGCCATTTCTTCTGGTTTTCCATAAATGACACCCCTTTCCCTTTTGTGGTATGGGCAAGAATTACAGAAGGACAACCCTTTTTTCTTTCTGCTTCCCTGTAGGCAGCAAGAAGCTGTAAGCAGTCATTGCCGTTTTCCACCTCTATGACATTCCATCCAAATGCTCTGAACTTTTCACCCAGATCATTGCTTTTCATGGTTTCCTCTGTTGTTCCACTGATCTGGAGGCCATTTAAATCAACTGTTGCACACATCTGGTCCAGTCCATAATGCCCCGCTGCCATCATAGCTTCATAATTAGATCCTTCAGCCATTTCACCGTCTCCCAGCACAACATAGGTTCTGTATGACCGGCCATCCATTCTGGCTGCCAGTGCCATTCCCACTCCCAGAGAAAGTCCGTGACCCAATGATCCCGAATTCATCTCTATTCCAGGTACAGCCATTGTGGGGTGGCCAATAAATTCAGAACCAAATCTGCTGAATGTATCTATGGCTTTCTGCTTGTCAAAAAATCCCCGGTCCCCCAGAGTTATGTATAGTGCATCTGTACAATGTCCCTTACTAAGCAAAAACCGGTCTCTGTCATCATTCTTCCAGTTTTGAGGACTGACATTCATTACTTCAAAATAGAGCACAGTTAAAATATCAATCACACTTAAATCTCCGCCAATATGACCGGCTTTTGACCGATATACTTCCTCAATTACATCTCTTCGAAGTTCATAAGCTTTCCTGGTGAGTCTGTCCATGTTTTACCGTCCTTTCCTATTCGCCCCGTATCCATGCTTTTACTTCTTCGTCATTGTTATCGTACAGATCCGGTGTAATACCAAGATATTTACATGCTTCATACAGCACCGGAACAACATTTTTATGAATGCCAACACAATGATGGATATAAGGTCCTTCCACGATTTTGGCTTCCAGCCTCTTTAGATTTTCAACCTCCACCCATACATAGGTTCCTTTGGTATAGGGACCCTCGATTCCTTTTGCATTGCCAAGAAGCAGGCTGTAATCTCCATTATCCCCATCAAAACGGCATAGCGTCATTTCACCCATTTTAGCCTGAGCTTCCACGGCTCCCGGATGGCTGAAAGCAAGTGGATACCCGATAGAAGGCTTACAGGCTGCGCAGGACAGGGGCCATGGACCACAGTGCTGCAGCAATTCTCCATTCTCATTATCAGGATGCCGCACAGTCCAGTCAGCGAAAAATGTCCTGGTTTCACCAAGCCCTGCCGCCTCACACATAATTGCTGTAATTGCACCATGAATATCCGTCTCACATACAACCGGAAGCCCCTCTTCGTTTAACAGACTGTTTGCTGCACAGGGCATAATTCCAATTTCATCCTGGAGTACATTCCAGCACTGTAAAGCAATTGCGTTGCACCCGTAGCGTTCTGCCAGAGTTCTCATAGCTGCCTTCAGGGCTGCCACCGTCTTTAAATCTTCATCTTTTATGACCACATTAAAGTTTTTCTTACAATAATCCACTATCTCCTGAATCCTGTTTTCATCCTCTTTTACCCGTTTCATTTCTCCGATAAGCTCCGGCATGGGGATGGGTGCCAGCTGAATATTGTATTTCTCAAGCAGTTCGCCTTCATTGCACATTGTAGACCAGAAATCAAAAGGTCTTGGTCCGATCTGAAGAATGCGGGTATTTTTAAATGCCTTTACCACGCTGCATACTGCCAGAAAATTAGTAACTCCTCTGTAAAATGCTTCATCCTCCAGCCGGCAGTTACATAAATATGTAAAAGGAATCTTAAATCTCCGTAGAACCTTTCCGGTTGCAAATAACCCGCACTGACTATCCCGAAGGCGGATTCCATTTTCATCCGGTCTTTCATCTCTTGGTCCCCACAGCAGAACCGGTACGCCGCATTCTCTGCATAATCTGGCCACTTCATATTCTGTTCCAAAATTCCCGTGGGGGATAAACAGACCATCAATCTTTTCAGTCCTGAATTTTTCTGCTATCTTTATTCTGTCATCTTCCTTATGCAGCAATCCATCCTCTGAAATATCCGTGATATCAACAAAAGTAACTCCCATTTCCTCCAGTTTCTTTCTGGTTAAATCCGCATACTTTACTGCGTCCGGCGCAGAGAATATACTCCTTCTGGTGGGCGCGAATCCCAATACTATATTTGTCATATACATGTCTCCTTTTTTAACTATTACCCATATTATTTACTGGAGAAAGCTTAATTACAATTAATAATTAAGTAAAATATAGTATTTTATTGACTTAATCCACTTAATCTGTTAAGTTGATAAAAAAAGAGTTTATCTGTAAGAGAGGAATCCATCCTGATGTCCATAACAGCAAAGGAGCTTGCTAAACTGCTTAATCTTTCAGAGGCTGCAGTCTCCATGGCTCTTAATCATAAGCCAGGTGTCAGCACCCAGACGAGGAAGAAGGTCATAGAGGCTGCCAAAGAACATGATTATGACTTTTCAAGAATAAAAGAAACCACCGTGAGTACCAGCCCCCACGGCATGATACAATTTATCATATATAAGAAAAACGGTGCCGTTGTTTCAGATACCCCTTTCTTTTCCCAATTATCAGAAGGAATTGATGCCGGCTGTAAAGAGGCCTGTTATTACCTGAATATTTCTTATCTTTATGAAGAAGATGATATTTCTTCCAAAGTCTCAGAGATGGTACGTCTGGGCTGCCGGGGCATTCTGCTTCTGGGAACAGAGATGGCGGAAGAAGATTTCAAACCATTTTTAAATCTCCCTGTTCCTGTCGTAGTCGTAGATACCTGTTTTGAAAACAGGAGCACAGACTGTGTCATAATTGATAATGTACAGGGTGCTTTTTTTGCAGCAAACTATCTGATCAGAAAGAGAAAAAAACAACCGGGATATTTAAAATCCTCTTATCCCATTAAGAATTTTGAGCAAAGATCTGACGGCTTCTACCAGGCAGTCAGAAAGAACGGTATGTCCGTTTCCAATTCAAAGGTTTACAAATTATCTCCGTCAATGGATGGTGCCTATGCTGACATGACGGCTATTTTAAAACAGGGAGAAACTCCGTCAGACTGTTACTTTGCAGACAATGACCTTATTGCAGCCGGCGCCATTAAAGCATTAAAAGAAAACGGATACCGGGTTCCACAGGATGTCGCCGTGATAGGTTTTGATAATATGCCCTTGTGTACCTTCCTGGACCCACCCCTCACAACCATTCACGTACCCAAGCAATATATGGGAATGATGGCAGCAAAGCGTATGGCAGAGCTTATTCAGACCAAATCCTCTTACCCTGTAAAAATCGAGATCAGTACCACTCTGGTCCTTAGAAAATCTACTTAATACTCAATGAAAAAAGGACAACGAAAAAAAGAACAGATTTGAACTCAATCCAAATCTGCTCTCTTTTTCATTATCCTGTCAAAAGATAGTGTTACTATTCTTATGTCAGTTTATATTTATTTACCGTAGTAAGCCTTTAAATACATTTCCTTAATTTCGCTGAACAGCGGATATCTTGGGTTTGCACCGGTACACTGATCATCAAATGCATTCTCAACCATCTCATCCAGTGTGTCTAAGAAGTACTTCTCATCAACACCGTAATCTTTAATCGTTGCCTTAATGCCTACTGCCTTCTTTAATTCTTCAACCTTGGCAATAAATTTCTTCAATACTTCCGCATCATCTCTGCCGTCGACTCCACAGAAGCGTGCGCATTCTGCATATCTTGCAAGAGTATGGGGATACTGATACTGCGGGAAGGTACCCATCTTAGCCGGAACTTCTGAAGCATTGAATTCCATAACCATAGTGATTAACAGTGCATTTGCCACACCGTGAGGAATGTGGTGGTAAGCTCCTAATTTATGAGCCATGGAGTGGCATACTCCTAAGAATGCATTGTTAAATGCCATACCAGCCATACAGGAAGCATCTGCCATCTTACATCTTGCCTCTACATTGGTTCCATCGTTATAAGCAGTTGGAAGGTATTCAAATACATTTTTCATAGCCTTCAGTGCAAGACCATCGGTATAGTCAGAAGCCATCACAGAAGCGTATGCCTCCAGTGCATGAGTCAGAACATCAATACCAGAAGCACTGGTCAGACCCTTTGGCTGGCTCATCATATTGTCCGCATCAACAATGGACATATTGGGCATTAACTGATAATCTGCAAGCGGATATTTTACTCCTGTATTCTGATCTGTGATAACAGCGAAAGAAGTTACCTCAGAACCAGTACCGGAAGAGGTTGGGATTGCTACAAAATATGCTTTCTCGCCCATCTTCGGGAATGTATAAACCCTCTTACGGATATCCATAAAACGCATTGCCATATCCTGGAAGTCCACTTCCGGGTGCTCGTACATTACCCACATGATTTTCGCAGCGTCCATGGCTGAACCGCCTCCCAGTGCGATGATTGTATCCGGCTGGAATGCCTTCATAGCTGCCGCACCAGCCTCTGCATTTGCAAGAGTCGGGTCAGGCTGAACATCTGAGAATACCGTATAAACTATGCCCATCTCATTCAGCTTATCGGTAATTGCCTTGGTATAACCATTCATATAAAGGAAAGAGTCTGTTACTACAAATGCTCTCTTTTTGTTATAAATATCCTTTAACTCACTAAGCGCAACCGGCATACATCCCTTTTTAAAATAAACTTTCTCCGGATTTCTGAACCACAGCATGTTCTCTCTCCTCTCAGCAACGGTTTTAATATTCAGCAAATGCTTCACACCAACATTTTCAGAAACAGAGTTTCCTCCCCATGAACCGCAGCCCAGAGTCAGAGACGGCTGTAACTTAAAGTTGTAGATATCGCCGATACCGCCATGAGAAGATGGAGTATTAACCAGAATACGGCAGGTCTTCATTGCAGCTGCATGTTTTGCCATCTTTTCCGTTTCATTTACATTCACATAGAGAGAAGCAGTATGTCCATAACCGCCGTCTGCAACCAGCTGTTCTGCCTTTTCAATGGCCTCATCAAAGGTCTTCGCTTTATACATTGCCAGAACCGGAGACAGTTTCTCATGTGCAAATTCTTCCTCAAGATGTACGCTTTCTACTTCACCGATTAAAATCTTTGTTGATTCCGGAACTTCAACACCTGCAAGCTTTGCTATGGTATGAGCCTTCTGACCAACAATCTTGGCATTTAAAGCACCATTGATAATAATGGTTTTACGTACTTTTTCAATTTCATCGCCCTTTAAGAAGTAGCATCCTCTTGCTGCAAATTCTTTCTTAACCGCGTCATAAACCTTTTCAAGAACAGTAACAGACTGCTCAGAAGCACAAATCATACCATTATCAAATGTCTTAGAATGAATGATGGAGTTAACTGCCATCTTAATATCTGCTGTATCATCAATAATAACCGGTGTATTACCTGCACCAACGCCCAGAGCCGGCTTTCCGGAAGAATAAGCAGCCTTTACCATTCCAGGACCGCCTGTTGCCAGAATGATATCTGCACTTCTCATAACCTCGTTGGTCAATTCCAGGGAAGGTACATCAATCCAGCCGATAATTCCTTCTGGTGCACCAGCCTTAACAGCAGCATCAAGAACTACCTTTGCAGCTGCAATTGTACAGTTCTTCGCCCTTGGGTGCGGGGAAATGATAATTGCATTTCTTGTCTTTAAGCTGATCAGTGTTTTGAAGATGGCAGTTGAAGTTGGGTTTGTGGTAGGAATAACAGCGGCTACCAGACCGATTGGCTCTGCAATTTTCTTAATTCCAAATGCCTTATCTTCTTCAATCACACCGCAGGTTTTCGTATCTTTATAAGAATTATAGATATATTCAGCTGCATAATTGTTTTTAATTACTTTATCCTCTGCAACGCCCATCCCTGTTTCTTCAACAGCCATCTTTGCAAGAGGGATTCTTAATTTATTTGCAGCACTGGCTGCCTCATAAAAGATTTTATCAACCTGTTCCTGAGTGAAGGTTGCGAATACTCTCTGAGCTTCTCTCATAGCCTCCATTTTTGCGATCAGGGTATCTACACTATCAATTATCTGGGGAACCTTAACCAGTTCTTCTTTTTTTGCCATCTTGATTTTCCTCCATTTTATAAGTATCAATCCCATTGGTTTCTTGATCGATATTTTTTTAACGATCTTTATGGTTTTATTATATTCTATCGTTATTTTTTTGTCAATGTGATAACTCACAAAAATATACATCGTTCGATACTTTTTTTATATATAATTTATAAATATTTTTTTACTTATATAAGAATCGCTCTGAATATACTAATTCTTATAAAATAAGGGGATTTATGGGATTATAGTGATATAAAATAATCAATAAACCCTTACATCCTGAATTTTCATTGTTTTTAATCCAAACAGATTTATAAAAGCCCCAGCCTATATCCGGCTTTTATGAACACATTTAAGAACTTGGCATTTACCTATAATTATGGTATAGTTAGCCTTAATACCTGCTTCTAAAAGGTCCGGCAGGCTAGATCAGATAACGAGATTTAAGGGGACATATATGAAAATAACCATTGGAATTGATCTTGGCGGAAGTACAACGAAGATTGTAGGTTTTCAGGATCATAAATTAAAAATACCCACATTTGTAAAAGCGGATAATCCTATTGCTTCCTTATTTGGAGCTCTGGGCAAATTTATCTATGATAATAACATTCAGTTGAATGAGATAGAAAAAATTATGATAACAGGGGTAGGAAGTGCTTATGTGGAGCAGCCTCTTTATGGAATTCCCACCTATAAGGTGAATGAGTTCACCTGTAACGGATTAGGCGGTCAGTATTTTACCGGATTAAAAGATTTAATTGTGGTAAGTATGGGAACCGGTACTTCCCTGGTGCAGGTGAATGGTGATTCCATCGCTCATACCGGGGGGATCGGTATAGGTGGTGGAACCATCCTCGGTCTTTCCAGCCTGCTGTTAAAAACTCAGGATATCTCCCATATTATGGACCTGGCAAGCAGAGGTAATTTAAGCAATATTGATTTACAGATTCAGGATATTTCAAGAACCCCTCTTCCCGGACTGCCATTAACTGCAACGGCATCAAACTTTGGAAAAGTGAGAGGTTTTGTATCGGATGAGGATATTGCCATCGGAATTATTCATATGGTACTCCAGGTAATTGGAAAGTCGGCCATTCTATCATCATTAAACAGCAATATTAATGATTTTGTTATGACAGGAAATCTTTCCAAATTTCCTCAATGCAGGGAGATCTTCCAATCCCTGGAGACCATGTTTGATGTGCACTTTATTATTCCTGAACAGGCGGAATACGGAACTGCAATCGGTGCGGCTCTTACAGAAGAACATCACCTGGAGATGACTGAAATCCGTTAATCAGAATAAAATTTCTCTTTTTTCACTGGTTAGTGACTGGATCACAGCTTTGGCATTTTGTAAATAAAAGACTTCCATTAAGTTATCGTCAACCAATACATTCTGCTCAAAGCTGGTCCATATTCTTCAATCATTGCTGCTCTTGCTTCTCTTCTTGTATCCAGAACCACCTCGCACTGAAGACGAATCCAGGTTCCATGACTCATACCGCTGATCTCAATTTTAGGGTTTTTCATCATTTGGTCAAATGATATAAATCTTTCCCTCAAACAGGCATATCGCTCATCCAATTATAAGATTTATTTACTTCGTTACTTTAAAAAAATTATATTAAAAAACACGGTAAAAACCGTGTTTTTAAGAATGATATCCCAACGCCCGTTCCAGCGCCTCTTTTTCTTCACTTCCCAAAAGTACCTCTGTTTCTCCTCTTTCTACTTCTTTAATGTAGACATAACACCCTTCTCTGCTGTGAACAGAATTCAGCACAAAACCGCTGTTAGTATAATCAAGCAATGCCATAGTAAAGCTTAAATTACCGCCCATTCCTTTAAACGCGTTATATTTTACAAGACCAAACTTCTGAAATGCACTTCTGTAATTTTTGTTTGTATTTCGCAGGGAGTCTTTATTGGCACGATCCTCTGATTTTAATTGGGCAATATCCTCCATTTGTTCCATAATAATGCCCTCAAGCGTTTCTGCGTCCTTGCCCCTCATAAAAAAATCATATCTGCGATATAGTTTTCTAATCTGAATAATACATATAATTACAACGATCAGTAATATTAATGTAAGCACGGATAATCCTATGATCAAAAAAGCAGGATCAACCGGCAGCTGATTCAATATACTGTTATCCATTCTTTCGTCCTCACTTCCATGATGTTATCTTATGGATTCTAATAACTCTACTATTCTTTCCAATTCTGCCTCAGAATAGTACTCGATTTCAACTCTTCCTTTATTTTTATCTTTACGGTTGATGCTGACCTTCGTACCCATGGCAGTTTTCATTCGATCTTCCAGTTCCCTGAAAATTAACGAAATGCTTTCATCTTCTTCTCTGTTTTCCTTTGGTTCTTTCTTTTTTGATAAGGATTTTACAAGTTTTTCTACTTCCCGGACGCTTAAATTCTCAGCTACAATCTTCCCTGCAAGCTGATACTGTAAGTCCTGATCCTCTACTGCTAACAATGCTCTGGCGTGTCCGCTGCTGATCTGATCCTGAATCAGCATATCCTGAATACGTTCATCCAGCTTTAATAATCGCATACTATTAGTTATGGTAACCCGGTTCTTTGCTACCCTGGCTGCGATTTCTTCCTGCTTTAATCCAAACTCCTGCATCAAAATAGAATAAGCTCTGGCTTCTTCTATCGGGTTTAAATCTTCTCTTTGAACGTTTTCTATCAAAGCAATTTCCATAGTCTGCTGTTTTGTATATTCCCGGATTACTACCGGTACTTCTTTCAATCCAGCCAGCTTCGCCGCCCGCCATCTCCGTTCTCCTGCGATAATTTCATAAAAATCGCCCTTCTTTTGAACCAGAAGAGGTTGTAGAACGCCATATTCCTTCATGGATTCAGCTAATTCAATCAGCGCTTCTTCGCGAAATTCTTTTCTCGGTTGATTGTGATTGGGCTCAACCATAGAAATTTTTATAAACATTTCCTTTCCTGTTTCTGAATCTGCTTTTTCTTTATCAGAAGATGCAGCGGTATGGTCTGCCTCTTTATGATTTCTTAATTCCTGTTCCTCTGCTGCAGATTCCATTACTTCATCTCCAAAAATCGCACCAAGCCCTTTTCCTAAACCTGTTCTCTTTGCCATATCTAGATCTCTTCTCCTCTGCTGATAACTTCTGCCGCCAATAACCGGTAGCTTTCCGCTCCCGCTGATCTGGAATCATATAAATTGATCGGCATTCCATGGCTGGGAGCCTCTGCCAGTCTGACATTTCTGGGTATGATTGTTTTATAAATGTTCTGATTTAAATTGTTCTTTACACTTTCAACAACTTCCAACGAAAGATTTGTTCTCGCATCATACATGGTAAATACCACACCTTCCATTTCCAAAGAAGGATTCAGTTTCTTTTTTACTAAATTCACTGTTTTTAATACCTGACTAAGTCCTTCCAATGCATAATATTCACATTGAATGGGTACTAGTACAGTATTTGCTGCAGTTAAGGCATTAATTGTCAATAGACTCAATGACGGAGGACAATCTATAATAATAAAATCATAGTTTTTCTTGACTTTTTCAAGATATGACTTAAGGAGTATCTCCTTATTTTCGATTTCCAACAGTTCTATTTCAGCTCCTGCCAGATCCACATTCGATGGCAATAGATCAAGATTTTCCTGAACGTTAGTAATTAAACATTCTTCTATCTCACACTCTCCTACCAGCAGATCATATACGGTACGCTCAATGACTGACTTATCCATACCCAGTCCGCTGGTTTCGTTTCCCTGTGGATCAAAATCCACAGCTAATACCCGCTGTCCTGACTCCGCAAGACAAGCTGATAGGTTAATTGCAGTAGTCGTTTTACCGACTCCGCCTTTCTGGTTTGCTATCGCAATGATTCTTCCCATTTTTAATTTTCTCCTGTAACAACGTCCGGAAATTGCAGTTCAAACTAGAGTATAACATACTTTATTTTTTTTTCCTATGGTTTCAAGTAAAAAAATACAGAAAATACAAAAAATGTTTCACGTGAAACATTTTTCCAAGTTTAAGAATAAATTAATATGTTAGCCGTTGTAAGTCCATATTGATTATATTATAATAGGAAGAGATTATCCGCTATCAGGAGGTAAATAATGAAAACCACGAGTAAATTACTAACTCTGCTCATTCTTTCGGCAAGTACGGCTGCAACTACTGCAGTTATTAATAAATTTGTCAAACTCTCTGCATCCTCTAAAAATATACTAGCAGATGCAAAATCTTTATGTTACAAATGGAGATTCGGTAATATTCATTATACAAAGTCCGGCACAGGAAAACCGCTTCTTTTAATACATGATTTAACCGCTTGCTCCAACGGCTATGAATGGAGCAGCATGATTTCCTTATTAAAAGAACAGTATACTGTCTATACCATTGATCTACTGGGTTGTGGCCGTTCAGAAAAACCAGATCTCACATATACAAACTATCTGTATGTACAGATGATATCTGATTTTATTAAATCTGAGATTGGGCATAGGACAAATGTAATTGCTACAGGCGGCTCCTCTGCTCTGGCACTTATGGCATGTAATAATTCTCCAGAACTATTCGATCAGATTATGCTGATTAATCCGGAAAGCCTTATGATGTGCAGCCAGATTCCCAATAATCATTCCAAAATATATAAGTTTATTCTGGACCTTCCGATTTTGGGAACTCTCCTATATCATATATCAGTGAGCAGGCAATCCATAACAGAAGAGTTTACCAGAAATTATTACTTCAATCCTTATTCTATAAAAAATTCAATTATCGATGCATATTACGAATCAGCTCATTTAGGAGATTCGCCAAAGTCACTTTATGCCAGTGTCAAGTGTAATTATACAAAATGTAATGTGACGAATGCATTAAAGAAAATAAACAATAGTATTTACATTACAGGTGGTCAGGAAATGGATCATATCAATGATATAATTATGGAATATCAAAGATATAATCCTGCCATCGAAAGTTCCTTGGTATCAAAAAGCAAGTATCTTCCACAATTGGAGAATCCAACCAGTTTGTATCAATTAATACAAATGTATTTTCTATAAAAAAATGTTTCACGTGAAACATTCCTTCAGAGATTATTATTTATCTCCTGGATGTTTCACGTGAAACATTTTATTTTAGCGGTTCTTTCGAGGGTAATCCAGCCTTCCTTGGATATTTCTTAGAAATTGCGTTTGTTTTTATGACTTGTATCAACGATCTCTCTGCTTCTGTACCGGGCAGTAAAAATCGTTCTGTTTTTTCAATTTTTCCACTAAGTAAAAAAACTGCATGCTTTGCTTCTGTTAATTCCTCATCTATCTTACCAGACTTGTATGGAATAAAACAGCCACCTACATTTACGAATGGCATACAATATTCCGATAGAGTGCTTAAATTTGCAACTGCCCTGGAAACACAAAGATCATATTGCTCTCTGTGTTTCACATCCCTGCCCAAATCTTCTGCTCTTCCATGTATGGCGAAAATATTATCTAAACCTAATTTTTCTATGACTTCATTTAGAAAATTTATCCGTTTATTTAGAGAATCCATTAAAGTAATATTAAGTTGGGGAAATGCTATTTTCAAAGGTATTCCAGGAAAGCCGGCACCCGTCCCCACATCAATTATATGATAAGCTTTTGTATCGAGATCATTGACTACTTTAATAAGAGATAAGCTGTCAACAAAATGTTTTGATATTACTTCATCCATCTCGGTAATTGCAGTGAGATTCATTACTTTGTTCCATTCAACTAATAGTTCATAATACTTATAAAATTGATCTAATTTATTTTTTTCCAAATTAATAGATAATAAGTTCAATTCGCTTTGAAACTTCTCATAAAAAGCTTCTGCCATGTTATCTTCCTCACTCCTTCTGATCCATGTTTTTATGATACTTCATTTGTTCTAAGTAAACCAGAAGTACAGAGATATCTGCAGGAGAAACGCCTGATATTCTGGAAGCCTGACCAATAGACATGGGTTTATATAAATTCAGCTTCTGAATGGCTTCTCTTCTCAATCCTTTTACTTCCCCATAATCAAATTCCGCCTGCAGCTTTCTGTTTTCCAGCTTTTTATATTGTGCCACCTGCTGCTTCTGTCTGCGTATATATCCTTCATATTTAATATTGATATCTACCTGCTCCATCACATCTTCAGGAAGAGGAACTCGTTTACTATCAATATCAGTTAACATAATATAATCAAGTTCTGGTCTGCGCACCAGCTCTGCCAATGTTGTTCCTGTTTTTAGCGGGGTGCTCCCGTGCTTCTCTAAAAACTCCTGAACTACCCCGGATGCTCCGATATTTGTTGATTCCAGACGTCTGATTTCTGAATCAATAGCCTGCTCTTTCTTTAGCAGCTTCTCATACCGTTCCTCACTGACCAGACCAATTTTATGTCCGATTTCCATCAAACGAAGATCTGCATTATCCTGACGGAGTAAAAGCCTGTACTCAGCTCTGGAGGTCATCATCCGATATGGCTCTAAGTTTTCCTTCGTTACCAGATCATCAATCAGGACTCCTATATATGCCTGGGAACGATCTAATACAACCGGTTCTCTTCCCAAAATCTTCATAGCAGCATTAACCCCAGCCATAAATCCCTGAACCGCTGCCTCTTCATATCCGGAACTTCCATTAAACTGACCACCGCTGAATAAACCGCTTACAGCTTTAAATTCCAAAGTCGCATTCAGCTGCCTGGAATTGATACAGTCATATTCGATCGCGTAAGCATTTCTCACAATCTTAACGTTCTCCAGTCCCGGAACCGTTCTATACATGGCATACTGAACATCCTCAGGAAGAGAACTGGACATTCCTCCCAAATACATCTCATTGGTATAAAGTCCTTCCGGCTCAACAAATACCTGATGACGGTCTTTATCCGGAAACTTTACTACCTTATCCTCAATAGATGGACAGTATCTTGGCCCTGTGCCCTCAATTGCACCAGAATACAGAGGAGAACGATCCAGATTATTCCTGATAATTTCATGTGTGCTGTTGTTCGTATAAGTAAGCCAGCAGGATATCTGCTCCTTCTGGATGGATTCAGGGTCTGTAGAAAAGGAGAATGGCACTACTCTCTCATCGCCCAGCTGTTCTTCCATTTTGGTAAAATCAATACTTCTCTTGTCCACTCTAGCAGGAGTACCCGTTTTAAAGCGTCTCATTTCAATTCCATTGGCCTTTAAGGATTCTGTTAAGTGATTGGCTGCCTGGAGTCCATTGGGACCTGTATAATTGCTTACATCACCGTAAATGCATCTGGCTCTTAAATAGGTACCAGTGGCAAGTACAGCAGCCTTGCAGCGGTAAATGGCTCCGGAATAAGTCTTAACCCCTGTCAGTATACCATTCTCAGTTATAATTTCCGATACCTCTGCCTGTCTGATGGTCAGATGATCAGTGTTCTCCAGAACCCTTCTCATGGATCTGGAATAGTCCTGTTTATCAGCCTGTGCCCTTAAAGAATGAACAGCTGGTCCCTTGGACTGGTTAAGCATTTTTGACTGAATAAAGGTCTTGTCAATGTTTTTTCCCATCTCTCCGCCTAAAGCATCCAGTTCTCTTACCAGGTGGCCTTTTGAACTTCCTCCGATATTGGGATTACAGGGCATCAGGGCAATGCTGTCCACACTTACCGTAAACATAATCGTCTCAAGGCCCAGCCTGGCACATGCCAGGGCAGCCTCACAGCCGGCGTGACCAGCGCCGACCACTACTACATCATAAGACTCCTCTAAATACTGCATTTTTATCTCCTCTTTTCTGATCGTTACTTACCCATACAGAATTTGCTGAATATTTCATTGACCAGATCATCCTCTACTGACTCTCCCAGAATGATTCCAAGCTGTTCGTACGCATCCATTAAGTCAATGGAATAGAAGTCCTCAGCCATTCCGTCATTTATGCTTTGCTCTACCATACTAAGACTTTTTAAAGCTTCCTCCAGTGCATTTTTCTGTCTGACATTTGTGATATAAACCTGGTCATTAAAATCAATTTCACCTTCATAAAACATCGTCTTAATCTCATGCTCCAGATCTTCTATCCCTGAGCGGTTTCTCGCAGAAATTGTAATAACCTTATGACTGGTTCTTTTATTTAACAGATCCGGTGTCACCACCATGGACAAATCTGACTTATTTAAAACAATAACAGCTTTTCTATCGTCGATAAAAGATAATATCTCATCATCATTCTCATCAAGCGGACAGGAACCATCCACGACATAGATGATCAGATCAGCGCCTTCTGCCGCCTGTCTGGCCTTTTCAACTCCTATTTTTTCCACTACATCCTCTGTATCACGGATACCGGCAGTGTCTATCATATTCAGACTCAGATCCTCAAGCATAATCTGTTCCTTTAATGTATCACGGGTCGTACCAGCGATATCTGTAACAATAGCACGCTCCTCGCCTACAAGAACATTAAGCAGCGATGATTTACCTGCATTGGGTTTACCCAATATGACCGTCTCGATCCCTTCGGAAAGTACTCTCCCATTCTCAGAAGAACGGATCAGACGTTTTAACTCTTCTTTTAAAGGTGCAATTGCATGAAGAAGAGTTTCCTGATAACCATCCAGAGATATATGCTCCGGATCATCAAGTGCCGATTCAATAAATGCAATATGATAAATAATAGTATCTCTCAATGCGCGGACACGCTTGGAAACGGCTCCCTCCAGCTGACTGACAGACGATTTTAAAGCATACCGGTTTTTCGCATTAATTACATCAATGACAGCTTCTGCCTGAGTTAAATCGATCCTTCCACTTAAAAATGCCCGTTTTGTAAATTCCCCCGGCTCAGCCGGCCTTGCTCCATACTTTAATACTGTCTCCAGTATCTTTTTTGTAACCAGAACGCCACCATGGCAGTCAATCTCAACCGTATCCTCTCCGGTATAACTGCCTGGCCCCCTCATAATTAATACCAGAACCTCATCAATCAGTTCTTCTCCATCATAGATAAATCCGTAATGAATTGTGTGGGATTTTTCATCAGAAAGCTTTTTAACCCGTTTTCCTTTCCCCTTAAAAATCCTGTCTATAATCTGAAATGACTCCTCGCCGCTGATCCTTACAATTCCGATTCCGGAACTGGACATCGCTGTGGCAATAGCCGCTATTGTATTCATTTTCATATTCTGTCACCTGTTTAACGCCAGTCATTATACCGGCGTGAGAAAAGGGTTGAGGGTGCCTTCCGACAGCCCCAACCCCTCATTGTTGTTTGACTATTTATCTCTATCCTGATACCGTTCTTTTTTTATATGTTCCTTTTTCAAGGATATTACCACATGTCTGAATGGTTCTTCTCCGTCACTTCTGGTAACAACAAACTTGTCATTCTGAAGTGCGGAATGAATAATTCTTCTCTCATACGGATTCATAGGCTCCAGAGAAACCGGTCTTCTGGTACGCTTTACTTTGTAAGCAATGTTCTTAGCCAGCGTTTCCAGAGTCTCTTTTCTCCGCTCTCTGTAGTTTTCCGTATCCAGTTTCACACGAATATATTCTTCGCTTTCCTTATTTACAACAAGACTTACCAGATACTGCAGAGAATCCAGAGTCTGTCCTCTTTTTCCAATCAGAATTCCCATGTCATCGCCTGACATATTGATGGAAAGTTCACGTTCACCCTCATCAAATGCTGCTTCCATGGAAACACTTATATTCATTGCACCAAATACATCGGAAAGAAAGGTCATTGCCATGTCCTCCAAGGTTTCTTTCTTCCTTGCGCGGATGACAGCAGGCTTTGAACCGATAAATCCCAGAATACCATTACTTCCTTTATCAACAATCTCATACTCCAGTTTATCACTGGTTGTCTCCAGTTGGATTAATGCTTTTGTAATCGCTTCATCAACGGTCTTTGCTGAAACTGTAATCATATCCATAGGTCACCCCTCCTATTTGCTGTGCTTTTCATTGTACTTCGAAACCATACGTGCCTTGGCAGAAATGCTGTTAGGATCAGAACTTGTGCTTTGATAGTAATCAGTGGAAGCCTTTACCTGCTCCTTCGCTTTTTCTATTTTAGCACTCAGTTCTTCTTCTGCCTTCTCATTGGCAGCCTGAAGATTCTTAAGGCTTGCTGTAGCATTCTGAGAAACACGCTGAGGTGGAAGACCTTTTTTTGCACGTTTTTTATTCGCCTTATCCAGATTCTTCTTAATCATCTCATCCATATCAATACGGTTTAAATGACGGTTAATTAAAACCTGCTGAATAATCTGGAACACACTGGATGCGATCCAGTAAATACCGATACCAGATGCAAATGTGAAACAGAAGAATACAGACATTAAAGGCATCACTGTATTCATGCTCTTCATGGACTGAGCCATGGCATTATTCTCATCAGCTCCAGTTTTAGGCTGATTCACAGTCATAAGCTTTGTACTGAACCACTGGCTCGCACCTGCGAGAACAGGAATCAGGAGAGCAAGACTTAAATGGAACCCGCCTCCGGTTGGAAAAATAACACTTGCCGGTGTCGATGCCAGATTAATTCCAAGGAAAGAATTCATATGCTCAATCTGAGCGGCATTGGAAGTAATGGTATCCTGGATGCTTGGATAAAGGGTCTTTAAGGCATTCCACTGATCCGGATTAAGCTGGTATAAAAAATCTACCATTCCATTACTGGTATTTAAATCCCCGATTCTTGATAAGGTAATCTTATGATCAGCTGCAAACTGTGTCAGCTGTGAAACGTGATCTCCTCCAAGAGAAGTAATTGCGGTCACTACATTAACAAATACAGCCTTCACACTCTGTACGTATGCAGGTATATGATAAATAACCTGATAAAGAGCAAACAGAATGGGCATCTGGATCACCAGCTGGACACAGCCTCCAGTCATGGATGTTCCGTATTTTTCATAAACTGCCTGCATCTCCACGTTCTGTCTTCTCATGGATTCCTGATCAGTTTTTCCTTTATACTTTGCCTGAACGGCGGTAAGTTCCGGCTGCATAACGCTCATCAGCTTGGATGATTTCTGCTGTTTTAACGTCAGCGGGAACATTAAAAGCTTTGTTACGAGAGTAAATAAAATGATACATAAACCAATATTCTGGATTCCAACTGCAGAGGTCATCTGGAAAAGCAGATCCATGATCACACCCAGAACAGTTGCAAATGGTCCCAGAAAGCCTCCTACCTTAGTGAGTACTAAGAATTCCAATGAACTACCTCCTCATCATTTACGGAACTGGATCATAACCGCCTTTTGCAAAAGGATTACAGCGAATGATTCTTTTGCAAGCCAAAAACGTACCTTTAAACACACCATACTTTTGGAGTGCCTCAATGGCGTATTGAGAACACGTAGGTGTGTAAATACAGTGAGTTCTTATCTTCAGAGGAGATAAATATTTCTGATATCCTCTGATCATCAAAATCATGATTTTTTTAACCATAAGATCACTTCGATTCTTTTTTTAAAATGTTATGAAGTCCGCACAAGTGCAGATATGCACTTTCGATTGTCTTGTATTTTTCTTCTTTTGCCGCTGTTCTCACAACGACCACGATGTCCAATCCTGTCTCAACCATTCCTTCATGAAGCCTGAAGCTTTCTCTGATTAATCTGGTTATATGATGCCTGACAACACTGTTTCCTACCTTCTTGCTTACCGAAATACCGATTCTTGTATCCGGCCTGTCCGTCTTTAAAACATACATGACAAGAAGTCTGTTAGCAAGGGATTTTCCGCTCTGATAAACTTCCTTGAAATCCCTGTTTTTTTTAATCGAATTAAAATGTTTCATTCAACTCTTTCCTTTTCCGTTTTTCTGGAATTTGAGAAAAGAAAAGGCCACAATTACTTGCGGCCTGGTCCATTAAGCTGATAATTTTGCTCTTCCTTTTGCTCTTCTGGCAGCTAAAACTTTTCTTCCGCCGGGAGTGCTCATTCTGGCTCTGAAACCATGAACTTTTGATCTTTGTCTCTTTTTTGGCTGGAACGTCATTTTCATAATCTACGGACACCTCCTCTTGTTACAATAGCTTATCATAGGCAATATGATGAAACATATTGAGACTATTTTAATTAAACATCATATCAATTATATAGAACAAAGCATGGTTCGTCAAGGGAAAAATATAAGTTTTCATTTGACTGCTAATATTTTCCACATTCCCTGTTTATACAGTATAATAAATAAAACTATATAATTTCCCAAAAGGGAATCACCAAATATTAAAAAAGGATGGGATATTACAATGAAAAGTGAACAAATCAACATCAGAGATCCTTATGTACTGCTGTCCGACGGTATTTATTACATGTACGGAACCCGGGCAGAAACCTGCTGGATGGCCGCTACCGGCTTTGACTGTTATACCAGCACAGACTTAATTAACTGGGATGGCCCCCATGAAGTTTTTCATAAGCCGGAGATTTTTTTTGCTGACAGAAACTGCTGGGCTCCGGAAGTTCACTGTTATAAAGACTCTTATTATATGTTTGCCACATTTAAAGACACTAAAAATTATGGCGGAACTGCCATTTTAAAAGCGGACCATCCTCTGGGACCGTTCACATTACATAGTCATAAACAGATCACTCCGACTGATTGGGAATGCATTGACGGAACCTTTTATGTAAGCCCTGATGGAACTCCCTACATGGTTTTTGTACATGAGTGGGTTCAGATATCGGACGGATCTATCTGTGCAGTAAAATTAAGCAGTGATTTAAGCCATGCCATATCAGAACCTGAACTTCTTTTTCATGCCTCTGAGGCAAAAAGCTGGGTAGTAACAATTGAAAATAAAAACAGGCCCGGTAAACATTATGTCACCGATGGACCTTTCCTTCACCGCACTAATAACGGCCGTCTTCTAATGCTGTGGTCAAGTTTTGGAAAAGAAGGATATACCCAGGCCATTGCTTATTCTGATAACGGAGATATTACAGGAAACTGGATACAGCAGGAAACTCTGCTTTTTGAAAAAGACGGCGGCCATGGCATGATCTTTAAAGACAAAAAAGGAGAACTCATCCTTACCCTGCATACACCAAACGAACACAGAAAGGAGCACCCCGTTTTTTATAGTCTTAAGGAACATGACAACACTTTAATCGTTAAAGGATTATATCAATGAAAGAGGTTATTTTCACAGGAAAATGTCAGGGCATTGGTATCAGCCATGTATCAAGAGACTGCGATCTGGCTGAAACCATAGGATTTTATAAAAATGAATATCAGATTTATTACATTCTCAATGGAGAGCGTTATTTTTATTATGGTGACCACAGCTACCGTATGGGAAAAGGCACACTGACCTTTATTGATAAGAAACTGATCCCTTTTACCAATGTAATCGGCGGAAACTATCATGAAAGAGTTCTGATTGAACTGGAAGAGTCCTGGCTTCGTCTTGCAGGCAGTGCAATGGAACTTAACCTTCTGGAATTTTTTCAGAATAATCACGGTGTTCTCCAGTTAGATGAGAAACAGCAGAACATTCTGGAGAAAAAGCTGTTCCGGATGGAATCTGCAATGAAAAATCAGAAACCCTATGGTGCTTCAGAGGTAAAAAACCTGCTGCTATCCTTATTTCTCATGGTCTTAAATGGTGCCGGAACAAAACCGGAAGTCTATTATATGCCAAAAAGAAAAATGATGCGCTATGTAAAAGTTGCAGAAATCATACAGTATATTATGATTCATTATTCAGAGATCTTTGGTCTGGAGGACCTGTCTAAAATTTTTTATTTAGATAAAAGCTATCTGAGCCGGATTTTCAAAGAAGTAACTAATTTTACTGTCAATGAATTCATCAATTGCCAGAGAGTAGACCATGCCAGAATTCTGCTTCTTGATGATGATCTGTCCATGGAAGATATTTCACAGAAACTGGGGTATGAACGGCTGTCCTACTTTGACCGCGTATTTAAAAAATATACAGGATTATCGCCTCTGCAATATAGAAAATCAAAGAAAAACAATGATGTTTAGTCAATTTAGTGCAAATAAATGGTTTTTTTCGATGTATTGAGGCATTCTTCCAAATGTATTGTAATTGCTTCTGATTAATATTAAAATATACCCATATAAAAGCAAATCCGGATTTCATTATTAGTACATTTTCACAATATTTTTTTCAGAGCAATCACTATTAGGAGGATTTATGAAAACAAAAAAGCTTACTGCACTGTTTCTGTCTGGTCTGATGACTTTTTCTCTTGCCGGCTGCTCCGGAAACAAACCTGATGCATCTTCTGAGTCAGTTTCCCAGGCTACAGGAAAACAGATAACTCTCCGCATGGCGTGGTGGGGTTCTCAGACAAGACATGACGCTACAAACAAGGTTATAGAGCTCTACGAATCACAGAATCCAGGTGTACATATTGAAGCAGAGTTTTACGATTTTGACAGTTACTTTACCAAGCTTGATACTTTAGTTGCAGCTGACGATGTCTGGGATATATTTCAGCTGGGCGGAAACTTCCCCAAATATATTAAAAGCATAGAACCACTGGATGGATATATAAAGGACGGAATTATTAATACCAGTGATACTACGGAAAATTTTCTGGCAACAACAAAGGACAGTAACGGTTCTCAGATTGGTATATCCATTGGTACCAACACCTATGGAATTGCTTATGACCCGGAATTATTCCAAAAAGCCGGCTTGTCTGAGCCTGACAATGACTGGACCTGGGATGACTGGAAAAAAGACTGCATCACCATAAAAGATAAACTGGGTATTTACGGAAGTTCAAAAATTGATCATTTTATAGCAGGTGTAACCATGCGTGCCTCTCAGACGAAAAAAGATGCGAATTTCTTTAAGAAGACCAATGATGGCATAGAATCAGAAGATCCCGCTCCCTTTGCAGATTACTTAAAGATGATCAAAGAACTGACAGATGCCGGGGCCTATCCGGATGCCGGGGCTATAAAAGAAATTAAGGACATAGAGGGTGATTATCTGGTAACCGGAGACGCAGCTATGACCTGGGTTTCCTCCAATCAGGTTTCTTCCATTGTTCATGCCTCCGGAAGGGAAATTAAAATTGCCCCAGTACCAAGATTAGCGAAAAACGGTCCTTATGGAATGGGAATTCAGTCCTCACAGCAGCTTTGTATTTCCAGTAATTCCAAAGCAAAAGAAGAAGCCGCTAAATTTATTAATTTTTTTGTCAATGACATAGAAGCAAATAAAATATTAAATGGTGAACGTGGAGTTCCTATCATGTCAAAGGTAAGAGAGGCTGTTATTTCACAGGCAGATGACTCCGGCAAAATCATTTATGAATTTGTTGATAAAGTAGGAAATTTTCCAAAAGAAAACAGCAATGTTATAAGCCCTGATCCTAAAGCTGAAATTGAAGATCAATATAAGCTTCTGATTGAAAAAGTACAGTATGGCGATGTAACACCGGAAGATGCTGCAAAACAGTTTATGGATTTTTCCAAGTCAAAATTTCAGCCTTAAGTATAATGAAGAGGCAGGTAAGGATTCTCTTTGCCTGCCTTTCCTATGGAAAAAAGGAGGTAATTAACAATGAAAGAACAAAAAATCAACTGGAAAAAAATCCTCTATCATAACAATACCGTAGGCTATATTTTTTCCTTCCCTTTTCTTTTTGGATTTTTTGCATTTACATTGATTCCAGTTCTCGTATCAATGTATTATTCCATGACCAACTATAAACTGGGGCAAAATCCGGTATTTGTAGGACTTGATAACTATAGAAATTTATTTACAGATGACCGATTCCTGAATTCTGTAAAAGTAACTCTTATATATGTCATTACTTCCGTTCCCTCCAAACTGATATTTGCCCTTTTTATCGCATATCTTCTGACTCAGAAACGGCGGGGAGTAACCTTTTACCGCTCTTTATACTACGTGCCATCCCTGATTGGAGGAAGCATTGCCGTTGCTCTTGTCTGGAAAACCATTTTTTCAAGAAAAGGCCTGGCGAACACCATTCTGGCCTCACTTGGTTTTCCAAAACTCTCCTGGCTGGGTGAACCCCATCTGGCAATGGGAATACTTGTTCTCATGTCAGTCTGGCAATTTGGCTCTTCTATGATTATTTTTGCTGCCGGATTAAAGGAAATATCTCCAACTTATTATGAAGCTGCTGAAATTGATGGCGCAGACAAATGGCAGAGATTTACAGCAATTACCCTCCCATGCCTCTCCCCCATTATTTTATACAATCTCATCATGCAGACCATCACTGCCTTTATGGCATTTACCCAGGCTTTCGTCATTACACAGGGCGGTCCCAATGATTCCACTAATTTTTACGCACTCTACGTTTACAATCATGCCTTTAAATGGTCCAATATGGGATACGCCAGTGCCATGTCCTGGGTCATGCTGGCTTTAATAAGCATTATTACATTCCTGCTTTTTAAGACATCAAAATTCTGGGTATTTACAGAAGCAGACCAATAAGGAGGATCATAACATGACAAACAAACATAAAATACAGACTTATGTCTATCATTTATTCGTCTGTGTTCTTGGATTGCTGATGATTTATCCGGTTCTCTGGATGGTCAGCGGCTCGCTTAAGAATAATACAGAAATCTTAAATGGAGGGATGAACTTATTTCCACCCCAGTGGAGATTCTCCAATTTTTTCACTGGCTTTAAGGGTTTCGGAGGTATTAGCTTTCAAACTTTTTTTACCAATTCGTTTTTTGTTGCATCTGTTTCCACCCTGGCAACTGTTCTGTCTTCATCCTGTGTTGCCTATGCGTTTTCCAGGGTAAGCTTTAAAGGACGAAACATCTGGTTTATGTCCATGATCTGCACCATGATGCTCCCAGCCCAGATTATTCTGGTACCCCAATACATTATTTATAACAAACTTGGTTTTGTAGGGACCTACCTTCCTCTCATACTGCCCCATTTTTTCGGCCAGGCATTTTTCATCTATCAGATGATGCAATTCGGTTCCGGAATTCCAAAGGACCTTGATGAAGCTGCAATTATAGACGGCTGCAGCAAATATTCGATATTTACCAGAATTTTTCTTCCTCTTTTGAAACCATCCATTGTAACCACCGTCATCATTCAGTTTTACTGGAAATGGGATGATTTTATGTCTCCCATGATTTATTTAAGTAAACCCCGCATGTATACTGCCTCTGTAGCAATAAAAAACTTCGCAGACTCAACATCCACAACCGATTATGGATCAATGTTTGCCATGTCCACGCTCTCATTGATCCCCGTATTTCTGATCTTCTTATTCTTTAACCGTTATCTGGTGGAGGGAATCAGCGGAAGTGGTATCAAAGGATAATTAACATACAGAGAGGAAAAAACGTGAAAATCGAAACAAGTGTATCATTTCAGACTTCCAACGAACTTTTGCAAAAGCTGATGGATTCAGCAGAAAGAAAAATTCTAAACAACTTAAAAATGTTTGAGAACAGGCTCGTCCTGATAGAAGGAGGAGGATATGAAAAAATATGGCTGGAAACCCAGCCTATGGGCGGAGAAATGTATGCCAAACGAAACATGGAGGCAGCACTTAATAACCAGCTCCTTTTCATGGAACATCAAAGACCGGATGGCCGGCTTCCCGGAAGCATTGCTTTAATCGACAATCGGATCACTCCTCAGTTTGATAAATTCCAGGGCTTTTGTTTCCCCTCTTCTGCCCTTAATATGTATTACTTAATGGGTAAAGATGAAGAATATTTAACTCTCCTTTACCTTACTTTAGAAAAATTTGATTCCTATCTATGGAGAACCAGGGATTCAGACGGAGACGGCTGTCTGGAAAGCTGGTGCAAATACGATACAGGCGAGGATCACGCACTTCGCTATTATGATGCTCCCGATTCCTGGAGTAAAGAAACTCCTCCCACAGATTGTAAAGCAGTTCCCATGGCCTCCCTGGATATTATGAGTTTTTCTTACTCTGCCAGAGAAACCCTTTCCATTATCAGCTCTATACAAGGTAATGAAAACCGTAAAAGCCAATGGAAAAGAAAGGCACTGGCCATCCAGAAAGCCATAAAAGACTATCTCTGGATCGAATCAAAAGATGCCTGCTTTGACCGGGATAAAAATCACAATATTATAAATGTTCTATTTCACAATAATTTAAGAGCCATGTACTGGAACAGTTTTACCAGGTCCATGGCAGAACGTTTCGTTACAAAGCATTTATTAAACCCAGATGAATTCTGGACATATATGCCGCTCCCATCCGTCGCAGTAAATGATCCTCTTTTCCGTAATATAAAAACAAATAACTGGAGCGGACAATGTGAGGCCCTGACCTATCAGAGGGCCATCCGGGCTCTTGAGAATTATGGCTATGATTATCTGATCCCGCAGCTGGGTGAAAAACTATTTAATGCCATTGGGAATTCCTGTGTTTTCGTTCAGCAATATGATCCATTTACAGGCTCGCCATCCCTGATATCGCTGGATGGTCTGCAGGATTCGTATGGACCAGCCATGTTATCGGTTATGGAATATACATCCCGTATGTATGGTGTACACTTAGAACGGAATCATATTTTCTGGGGAACAGCTGGAGGATATGAAAGTAACTATGAACAGATCTGGGGAAATCACACTTTTAGAATTCAAAATAATGAGAATGGCTCTCTGGCTTTTATTGATGGAAAAAAAGTATTTCAGTCAGGAAAAGATTTAAAAATCATAACTGATCTTACCGGTAATCTTCTTTATATAAAGCAATTGTCTCCTGATGCTGACATCAGAAACATAAAAACATACGGAATATCCCCTTAAAGCAAATAAAGTCTCCGGAATGATTCAATTACCGGAGACTTTATTAATTCTTATTATAACTCAACAAACGTGATTAATTTATTAATTTATTAATTTCTCATTACCTTAAAAAGCGCCTGAGTGATGGCAACAGTCAGAATCGCCGCAACGATTGCCTCCGGAATCCCATTAATACAGATTATTCCAATAATCACTGAATAAATTCCTTCCGTCAGACCCTTAGCTGCCTGCCCGTACTCTTTACCAAAAAGAAAATAGATCAGATTCATTACCAGCAATGTGTTGGTTAATGATCCGGCAACTCCTGCCGCCGCAAGTGCTGCAGTCAGTCTAAACTTACTTCCCTTTAAGGCTTTTAATACTCCTTTAAACACATAATACGCCACAATTCCAATTAAAATTCTTGGTACCATACAGATAATCAGGCTTCCCAGATTGCCTCCATACTCTCCCACTTTTACAAATGGTGAGAAGACAAACGAGGTTGGATTTGGCATGTTGGTGTTTTTCCACAGACTTGTCAGTCCAAAAATCATTCCCAGAAATCCGCCATATTTTGGTCCAAGTATTATGGCTCCAATAATGACCGGAACGTGAATGATGGTGGCGTTCATAAATCCCAAAGGAATATATCCGAAGGGCGTAAACGCCATGATGATGATAAGGGCAACAAATATGGCTGCCAGTACCATGTCGCGTGTTTTGTTTCCAGTATTCATATTTTTCCTCCTGTGCTACTGTTCTTTTATAAGATACAATGCATCTGGTTACATTTGCATTATACATAACTGACCATTATCCGTCAATCCTGTCTATTAAATCGACATTTCTTTGTTAATTTACATAAAGTTATCAACATTATGGGGATAACTTGTGGAAAACTCTCTGGATATAATCTTGATAACCTTTTTTTGTGCACATGCCTGTCCTGAACATTTTGATAAATTCAGTATTTCCCGGATGTGAATAACTTAACTTTTAAAATCCCGTTTTTTGTGGACAACTTTCTCTCTGGATGCTTATCAACAATCCATAAACATCTAATTCACAGCCCTTTCACACACTTATCCACAATTTTTTACTATTATCATTGAAAATTATTACAAAATAGTATAGAATGAACAGTAGATTGGGCTAATGCGCATATTTGCATTTTAATAGATGTAGGAGACATACAATGTTAGAAAAGTTAAAGGAAAAATGGGACGAAATCTTATTGAATTTAAAAGAAGAGCACGAAATTACAGAAGTTTCTTTCAAAACCTGGCTTCTCCCGCTAAAAGTTCATACCGTTGACGGAGATAAGGTAATCGTCTCGGTACCGGATGTAGAATTTCTGGGATACATCCGCAAAAAATACGGGTTTCTTCTAAAAATAACCATAGAAGAAGTGACTGGCTTCGAATGCAGCGTCGATTTTGTTGTGGAAAATCAGATTCAAAAAGAAGCAGCTCCCGCTCCTGCAGGCAATACACTTATTACAAATACAGTGAATGCGGTCAGTCAGTCCGCAATCATAAACGCTAATTTAAATCCGAAATATATCTTCGATACCTTTGTTGTAGGTGCTAATAATAATCTGGCACACGCAGCATCCTTAGCAGTTGCAGAATCCCCCGGTGAAATATATAACCCTCTTTTCATCTATGGAGGTGTGGGACTTGGAAAAACTCACTTAATGCATTCCATCGGTCATTTCATATTAAAGAACAATCCGAATGCAAAGGTTCTTTACGTAACCAGTGAGAAATTCACCAACGAGCTGATCGATGCGATCCGAAACAAGAACAACTTCTCTCCTACTGAATTCAGGGAAAAGTACAGAAATAACGATGTTCTTTTAATCGATGATATTCAGTTTATCATCGGCAAAGAAAGTACACAGGAAGAATTCTTCCATACATTTAATGCATTATATGAATTAAAGAAGCAGATTATTATTTCATCTGATAAACCGCCAAAGGAAATAGAGACACTGGAAGAACGTCTCCGTTCCCGTTTTGAATGGGGTTTAACAGTGGATATACAGTCTCCTGATTACGAAACCAGGATGGCCATTCTTCGCAAAAAAGAAGAGATGGAAGGCTACAACATCGACAATGAGGTTATCAAATACATAGCAACCAATATCAAATCCAACATCCGGGAGCTGGAAGGCGCCCTGACAAAAATCGTTGCACTCTCACGCCTTGATAATAAGGAAATCACCGTAGAGCTGGCTGAAGAAGCCTTAAAAGATATTATATCTCCTAATGATAAACGAGAAGTCACTCCTGAACTGGTTATTCAGGTTGTTGCTGACCACTATGGTCTGACTCCTCTTGACATCTGTTCTCAGAAACGAAACAAGGAAATCGTATATCCACGTCAGATTGTGATGTACCTCTGCCGTGAGATGGTTGGAACCCCTCTGCAGTTGATTGGAAAATTCCTTGGAGGAAGAGATCATACCACCATCATCCATGGTATTGAAAAGATCTCCGGAGATATAAACAAGAACGAATCCTTAAATAACACCATTGAGATATTAAAAAAGAAAATTAATCCACAATAAGGTGTGAATCATCTGTTAATTTCATGTGGATAATTAAGCGGCTCATAAGGGTTCTGATCAGTCTGTGGATAACCCATTATTTTTCCTCACGTTTTGTGGACGTTATTCACATTGTTATGAACAGGACAAGTTAAGGCTTTATAACGGTTATCAGGGCTTTTACACAAACCCACAGCCCCTACTACTAATACGACGAAATTAAACTATATTATTTATCTATTTATTGTTATTTTGAGAGCAAAGGAGTTATCAACAATTATGAAACTGACATTTAAGCAGGATGCCATTTTAAATGGCATTAATATTGTATTAAAAGCAGTTCCCAGCAAAACAACCATGTCCATCCTGGAATGCATCTTTATTGATGCCAGCGGTTCTGAAATTAAGCTCACTGCCAATGATATGGAACTTGGCATCGAAACGAAGGTGGATGGAACCATCCTGGAGAGGGGAAAGATTGCTCTGGAAGCTAAGCTTCTATCAGAAATCGTCAGAAAGCTGTCCTCTTCCGGTGATTCCATGGTAACCATTGAAAGTGATGAAAAATTTACCACAACGATTTCCTGTGACAACTCTATTTTCCATATACAGGGCCGGGATGGTGAGGAATTTGCGTACTTACCTTATATTGAGAGGGATCACTATATCTGTTTATCACAGTTTTCCTTAAAAGAAGTAATCAGACAGACCATCTTTTCCATCGCACCGAACGACAGTAATAAGATGATGACTGGAGAACTATTTCAGGTTACCGGAAACCAGCTGAAAGTGGTTTCTCTGGATGGTCACAGGATTTCCATTCGGAATATTGAATTAAAAGATACATATCGTGATATAAAAGTCATTGTTCCTGGCAAGACTCTAAATGAAATCAGTAAGATACTTGGGGGGGACAACGAAAAAGAAGTTCTTATCTTCTTTAGTACAAACCATATTTTGTTTGAATTTGATGATACAATCGTTGTATCCCGTCTGATTGAAGGCGATTATTTCCGTATTGATCAGATGTTGTCCAGTGATTATGAAACAAAAGTCAGTGTAAACAAGAAAGAACTTTTAGACTGCCTTGACCGGGCAACTATCCTGGTAAGGGAAAATGATAAGAAACCTCTGATCATCAACATTGAAGACCAGGAAATGGAACTTCGCATGAATTCCAGCTTTGGATCCATGAATGCTCAGGTAGCAACTCATAAAACTGGCAGTGACATCATGATTGGATTTAATCCAAAGTTCTTAATCGATGCATTAAGGATCATTGATGATGAAGAAGTGACAGTATTTATGCTAAATCCCAAATCCCCGTGCTTTATCCGGGATGAAGAGGGAAAATATATTTATTTAATTCTTCCTGTTAACTTTAACGCGGCAGCTGTTTAAAATCATTGCAGGAGCGTCCTTTGGACATACCTTTATGTCCAAAGAGCGTGGACAAGAAAGAGGAAATCATGGAAACTATAAAATTAAGGGATGAGTATATCAAGTTGGGACAGGCTTTAAAAGCTGCCGGTCTGGTAGGATCCGGTGTTGATGCGAAGTTTGTCATTGAGGACGGTCTTGTTTCCGTAAATGGACAGCCTGAATATCAGAGAGGAAAGAAATTAAGAAGCGGAGATATGGTCACTTTTGATGGTAAGAGCATTAAAATTGAGTAATGCTGCCCAGCCATACCTTTATGTCCAAAAAGCGTGGACAATAGAGAGGAACGCCCTGGGGGCATACCTTTATGTCCAAAAAGCATGGACAATAGAGAGGAAATCACAACATCCATGATCATTGAATCGATAGAGCTTAAGAATTATCGCAACTATGATGAATTACATATGGATTTCAGTCAGGGAACCAATATACTCTATGGGGACAATGCCCAGGGGAAAACGAATGTCTTAGAAGCAATCTATGTCTGTGCTACGACAAAATCCCACAGAGGCAGCAAGGACAAGGAAATTATACAGTTTGACAGGGATGAGTCGCATATCAAGCTAAACGTCAGAAAGAATGATATTCCATACCGGATTGACATGCATTTGAAAAAGAATAAGGCTAAAGGCGTGGCGGTAAACGGCGTTCCCATCCGCAAAGCCAGCGAATTATTTGGAATCGTCAACGTTGTATTTTTTTCACCGGAAGACTTAAATCTCATAAAAAACGGACCGGCAGAAAGGCGCCGGTTCGTTGACATGGAATTATGTCAACTTAACAAACTGTATGTACACTCACTGGTCCAGTATAACCGGATTGTGACACAGCGAAATAAATTATTAAAAGATCTGGCATTTCGCCCGGACTATGAAGAAACACTGGATATATGGGATATGCAGCTGGTGCAGTATGGGAAAGAGATCATTCTTTACAGAAAAGAATTTGTTGAGAAACTTGGAATGATTATTGAACCCATCCACCGTAAACTTTCCGGCGATAAAGAATCTTTGCGTATTCTCTATGAGCCGGATGTGGAGGCAGAATCTTTTGAAGAAACATTAAGGCGAAGCAGAGGTCAGGATTTAAAGCAGAGAACCACTCTGACAGGCCCCCATAGGGACGATTTAAGTTTCATGGTTAACGGCATTGACATCAGGCGGTTTGGGTCTCAGGGACAGCAGCGGACAGCAGCATTATCTTTAAAACTGGCAGAAATAGAACTGGTAGAAAATATTGTGCATGATTACCCCATTCTTTTGCTGGATGATGTATTGTCTGAACTGGATAACAGCAGACAGAATCAATTACTGGCAGGAATTAATCATATACAGACTGTAATTACCTGTACGGGACTGGAAGATTTTATAAATGACCGGTTCCACATTGATAAAATATTTAAGGTAATAAACGGTACCGTAGACAATGAAAATTAACGATTCAGGAGGAAGCGTACGAATATGAGTCAAGAATATGGTGCAGATCAAATCCAGATATTAGAGGGGCTTGAGGCAGTAAGAAAGAGACCCGGTATGTATATCGGCAGTACATCCATCAGAGGACTTCATCATCTGGTATACGAAATCGTGGATAACGCGGTGGATGAAGCTCTTGCAGGATACTGTGACAGCATAGAAGTAGTCATTCATAGTGACAACTCCATAACAGTTGTGGATGATGGACGTGGAATCCCGGTAGGAATTCAGAAGAAAGCAGGCATTCCTGCTGTTGAGGTAGCGTTTACCATTCTTCATGCCGGCGGAAAATTTGGCGGAGGAGGATATAAGGTATCCGGTGGACTTCACGGAGTAGGAGCATCGGTTGTAAATGCTCTTTCCCAGTGGCTGGAAGTAGAGATCCGTACAGAAGGAAAGATCTATAAGCAGCGTTATGAGAAGGGGAAAACCATGTACCCTCTAAAGGTAATTGGAGATTGCGATCCCGAGGAACATGGAACCACGGTAACATTTCTTCCTGATAAAGATATTTTTGAGGAAACTGTATTTGATTATGATACTTTGAAAATACGTTTAAGAGAAACTGCTTTTCTGACTAAGAATTTAAAGATCATTCTTCGTGATGAGAGAGAGGATTCTCATGAACATGTATTTCATTACGAAGGCGGAATTAAAGAATTTGTCACCTATTTGAATAAAGGGAAGACTCCTCTTTATGATCAGGTATTTTACTGCGAGGGAACGAAAGACGGTGTATATGTGGAAGTAGCCCTGCAGCACAATGATTCCTATACAGAAAATATTTACAGCTTTGTAAATAACATCAATACGCCGGAAGGCGGAACCCATTTGATTGGATTCAAGAATGCACTGACAACCACGTTAAATGATTATGCCAGAAAAAATAAGCTGTTAAGAGAAAGTGAGACTAATTTAACCGGTGAAGATATCCGGGAAGGTATGACAGCTATTATAAGTGTAAAGATTGAAGAACCGCAGTTTGAGGGACAAACCAAGCAGAAGCTTGGAAACAGTGAAGCAAGAGGTGCGGTAGATGGTCTTCTTAGAGAACAGCTGACTTATTATCTGGAGCAGAATCCGGGAATTTCAAAGACTATCTGTGATAAATCTATTCTGGCTCAGAGAGCAAGAGCGGCTGCGAGAAAGGCAAGAGATTTAACCAGAAGAAAAACAGCTCTTGAAGGTATGGCGCTTCCAGGCAAACTTGCGGATTGTTCTGATAAGAACCCGGAGAACTGTGAGATCTATATCGTAGAGGGAGACAGTGCGGGCGGTTCTGCAAAGACAGCCCGATCCAGAAATACCCAGGCAATCCTTCCTTTGCGCGGTAAGATTTTAAACGTGGAAAAAGCAAGACTGGATAAAATTTATGCCAATGCGGAAATCAGAGCCATGATTACAGCTTTCGGAACCGGTATTCATGATGATTTTGATTTAACCAAATTAAGATATCATAAAATCATTATCATGACCGATGCCGATGTAGACGGTGCCCATATCAGCACTCTGCTTTTAACCTTTTTATACAGATTCATGCCGGATCTGATCAAAATGGGTTATGTATATCTGGCACAGCCGCCGTTATATAAAATTGAGAAAAATAAAAGAGTATGGTATGCTTACAGCGATGAAGAACTGGATTCCATCTTAAAAGAGGTGGGAAGGGACAATAACAATAAGATTCAGCGCTACAAAGGTCTGGGAGAGATGGACGCAGAACAGCTTTGGGAAACAACAATGGATCCGGAAAGAAGAATTCTTTTAAGAGTCAATATGGATGAAGATTCCCAGTCCGAAATGGATTTAACATTTTCAACCCTGATGGGTGACCAGGTAGAACCAAGACGTGAGTTTATCGATGCGAATGCCAAATACGTACAGAATCTTGATATTTAATTGGAGGAAATAAAATGGAACCAAATATCTTTGATAAAGTTCATGACGTGGACTTAAAAAAGACCATGGAAAAATCGTATATCGATTATGCCATGAGCGTCATTGTTTCCAGGGCACTGCCGGATGTCCGAGACGGATTAAAACCGGTTCAGAGAAGAGTCCTGTATTCCATGATTGAGCTCAATAACGGTCCGGATAAGCCACATCGTAAATGTGCCCGTATCGTTGGTGATACCATGGGTAAGTATCACCCTCATGGTGACAGCTCTATTTATGGAGCCCTGGTAAATTTAGCCCAGGAATGGTCCACCAGATATCCTCTGGTAGACGGGCACGGAAACTTCGGTTCTGTGGATGGAGACGGCGCAGCTGCCATGAGGTATACAGAAGCCCGTTTAAGTAAAATCTCCATGGAAATGCTTGCAGATATCAATAAAGACACCGTTAATTTCAGTCCGAACTTTGATGAGACAGAGAGGGAGCCGGATGTACTTCCATCCCGTTACCCAAATCTTCTGGTTAATGGTACATCAGGCATTGCAGTAGGTATGGCAACCAACATTCCTCCTCATAATCTGAGAGAAGTCATTGGAGCTGTTGTAAAAATTATAGACAACCAGGTGGAAGAAAACAGAGAAACCTCTATGGAAGAGGTTCTGGATATCATTAAAGGACCAGATTTTCCTACAGGTGCAACCATCCTGGGAAAACGGGGCATAGAAGAAGCTTACCGTACAGGAAGAGGCAAGATTCGTGTAAGAGCGGTCAGTGATATTGAAGCTATGCCCAACGGAAAGAGCCGTATAATCGTTACGGAGCTTCCTTACATGGTTAATAAAGCACGTCTGATTGAAAAAATTGCAGAACTGGTAAAAGATAAAAAAATTGATGGTATTACGGACCTTCGGGATGAATCAGACCGTACAGGTATGAGAATCTGCATTGAACTGCGCCGTGACGCCAACGCTAACGTAATTTTAAACCAGCTCTTAAAGCATACCCAGCTTCAGGATACATTTGGTGTAATCATGCTGGCCCTTGTAAAAAATCAGTCCGGTGTTCTTGAACCTAAAGTATTAAATCTGGTTCAGATGTTAAGTTACTATCTGGAACACCAGAAAGAGGTTGTAACCAGAAGAACCCGTTACGATTTGAACAAGGCAGAGGAACGTGCCCATATCTTGGAAGGATTGCTCATTGCCCTGGATAATATTGATGAAGTGATTCACATCATCAGAGCATCACAGAATGTTCAGGTTGCAAAAGCAGAACTTATGAGCAGGTTCGGTTTAAGTGATCCTCAGTCCCAGGCAATCGTTGACATGCGGTTAAGAGCTCTTACAGGTCTGGAAAGAGAGAAGCTTGAAAACGAATACAAAGAGCTGGAAATGAAAATTGCAGAATTAAAAGCTATTCTTGCAGATGAGAAAAAACTTCTTGGAGTAATCAAAGAGGAGATCAGCATCATTTCCGCAAAATACGGGGATGACAGAAGAACCTCTATTGGATTTGATGAGTTTGATATGTCTATGGAAGATTTAATTCCTGATGAAAATACCATCGTTGCCATGACAAAGCTGGGTTACATCAAGAGAATGTCCGTAGATAATTTCAAGAACCAGAATCGTGGCGGAAGAGGGATCAAGGGTATGCAGACCATCGATCAGGACTATATTGAAGATTTGATGATGACAACGACCCACCACTATCTCATGTTCTTTACCAATACGGGAAGGGTTTACCGCTTAAAAACATATATGATACCGGAAGGAAGCAGAACTTCCAGAGGAACTGCCATAGTAAATCTTTTGCAGATGCTCCCGGGAGAAAATATTACAGCCATTATTCCCATGAAAGAATATGATGATGACAAGTTCTTATTCATGGCGACCAGAAACGGTATGGTTAAGAAAACACCGATGATGGAATACGCCAATGTCAGAAAGAACGGTCTTCAGGCAATTGTTCTTCGTGAAAATGATGAACTGATTGAAGTGAAAGCTACAGACGATACCAACGATATATTCCTGGTGACGAAAAAGGGACAGTGTATCCGGTTCCATGAAAAGGATGTACGTGTCACAGGCCGTGTTTCCATAGGTGTAATTGGTATGAAGCTTAATGATGATGATCAGGTAGTTGGAATGCAGATGGATTCTCAGGGACCAAAGCTATTGATCGTTTCTGAAAATGGAATGGGTAAGAGAACTCCTATTGAAGAATTTACTCCTCAGAGAAGAGGCGGTAAAGGTGTTCTGTGCTACAAGATTACAGAAAAGACCGGTGATATAGTAGGGGCCAAGCTGGTTCAGGATGATCATGATCTTCTTCTGATAACAACAGAAGGAATAGTAATCAGAATTTCCGTTAATGATATCTCTGTTATTGGAAGAAATACTTCCGGTGTAAAACTGATGAACATTGACCAGGATTCAGATATTATTGTTGCAAGCATCGCAAAGGTAAGGGATGACGGAAGCAAATCTGAAGGAGAAGGTTTAGATGAACTGGATCTGGAAGATGCAGAGGAATTCCCAGAGACAGAGGAAAACTCTGATGTAACAGAAATTCCAGAAACAGAAGAATAAATCTTAGCATAAACAATATAGAAAAAACTGTCCTTATAATACCAATCACAAACAGAGGACTGTGAAAAAGTCTCAGGCTGCAGAAAATATTTTACTGCTTCCTGAGACTTTTTCTTTAGTCCCGATAAAAGGAGAAAATTTAGCTTGGAAACTGACCCAGGCGTGGCGCAGATAGCCGCACAGATTCTATTGCTTTTTATCAACCATCCAGGAGGCTATTAGAACTTTGTTTTTGGCCTCCTACCCTTGACAATCAGCATACAACTTGGTAAGATACAAACTGAAACTACAATAATTACAGATAAAGATGCAAGATTTAAGAGAATGGGGGATTAGCATGACAAGTGAATTTGCAGTCGCAGTTCACGGACTGGTATATCTGAATCAGAGACAGATTACCACATCCAGTGAAGAACTGGCTTCCAATGTCTGCACAAATCCTGCCCGTGTCAGAAAAGTTATGGCAAAACTGAAAAAGGCAGGTATCATTGCAACAAAAGAAGGTCTGGAAGGAGGATATCATCTGATTGGTGATCCGGACACAATTAATTTGAAGCAGATATGCGATGCACTTGATGTAGCCTTTGTATCGTCTTCCTGGAAATCAGGAGATGAGAACAATCCCTGCATGGTCGCTTCCGGGATGTCCGGAGTGATGGATGAAATTTATGGAGAACTCAATGATTTATGCAGAGACAGAATGGAGCAGATAACGATAAAAGATATTCATGAAAAATTAATCCGGAATCGGCTTAGTATATAGTGAAAGAAAGTGAGCGGGAGTGGTGAATGCCATTCCCCTTTTTTTATCTTGATTTCGTCATATGATTCGTATATGATTAAGTAAAGACAATGAATTACCGTTTATCTGGAGGAGATCATGATCAGAACCATAAGAGCAGAAGAAATCACAAAAAATATCAAGGAAATGTGCATAGAAGCAAATCATGTCCTGTCAAAGGATATGGAAGAAGTATTTTTTCAGTCAGCAGAGAAAGAAAAGTCAGCTTTGGGAAAACAGATTCTCTGCCAGCTTAAAGAAAACTTGAAAATAGCCAGAGAAGATCTCATACCTATTTGTCAGGATACAGGAATGGCAGTGATATTTTTAAAAATAGGTCAGGATGTACATATTGAGGGAGGTATCCTGGCAGATGCCGTGAATCAGGGAGTGCGCGAAGGGTATACAGAAGGGTATTTAAGAAAATCAGTAGTTGAACCCATTGAACGAATTAATACGAAGGATAACACCCCTGCAGTCATTCATTATGAAATCATCCAGGGAGACCAGATTGATATAACTGTGGCACCAAAGGGATTCGGCAGTGAAAATATGAGCCGTATTTTTATGCTGAAACCCGCCGATGGTCTGGATGGGGTAAAGGAATCAATTTTAACAGCTGTAAAGGAAGCAGGACCAAATGCATGTCCGCCAATGGTTGTGGGTGTCGGTATCGGAGGTACTTTTGAAAAATG
Organism: Lacrimispora sp. 38-1; assembly: GCF_049890855.1. Lineage (NCBI taxonomy): Bacteria > Bacillati > Bacillota > Clostridia > Lachnospirales > Lachnospiraceae > Lacrimispora > Lacrimispora sp. 38-1. Next base: position 96,499 of record NZ_JBANEW010000097.1, read on the forward strand.
TGCCCAGTTGGCAAAGCATGCGCTGACCAGAGACTTAGATGAAAAACCATCAGTTCCCTATGTAAAAGAACTGGAAACAGAGATGCTGGATAAAATTAATAAACTGGGAATTGGACCCGGAGGATTAGGTGGAACCGTTACCGCGCTTGCAGTCAATATTGAAACATATCCTACCCACATAGCAGGTCTGCCAGTAGCAGTGAATATCTGCTGTCACGTTAACCGGCATGCACACAGAATTATATAGGATTGGATAGAAAGGGAGGAAATCATGGATTATCATATGAAAGCGCCAGTAAGTAAAGAGGATGCACAAAAATTGAAAGCAGGAGATTACGTCTATCTTACAGGAACTATATATACTGCCAGAGATGCAGCACACAAAAGAATGAAAGAAGCACTGGATAACAATGCATCCCTGCCTTTTGATATTAAAGGCAATGTGATTTATTATATGGGACCATCCCCGGCCAGAGAAGGGCGTCCGATTGGGTCTGCAGGTCCCACAACAGCTAGCCGTATGGATCGATATACGCCCCAGCTTCTGGATCTGGGACTTGGAGCTATGATTGGAAAAGGAAAAAGGAGTAAAGAAGTTATTGATTCAATAATTAGAAATCAGTCCGTCTATTTTGCCGCAGTAGGTGGGGCAGGTGCACTTCTTTCCAAATGTATTTACTCATCAAAGGTAGTTGCTTACGAAGATCTTGGAACAGAGGCAGTCAGATGTCTGGAAATTAAAGACTTTCCTGTTATCGTAGTGATTGACAGTAAAGGTAATAATCTATATGAAACTGCGCTAGCACAATTCAGAGAGGAATAGACCAGTCCATGAACCGAATTTTCTATATGGTAGTAAGAAACTTTTACCGTGTGCCCCTGTGGTTCTATAAAATCAGGAAGATGGGCATTAAGGAGGAATATTATCCTCACAAAGAACGTTATGAATATATTCGCAATGTAGTAAAGAAAGTAAATAAATCAGGGCGTGTGGAGGTTGCCGTTCATGGAATAGAGAATCTTCCTTCTGAGAATGGATTTATTCTTTTTCCCAACCATCAGGGGCTGTTTGATATGCTGGCGATTATGGAAGCCTGTCCTAAACCATTAAGCGTAGTTGTAAAAAAAGAGGCCGCCAATCTGATCCTGGTTAAGGAAGTAGTAAAAGCACTGGATGGTTTCTATATAGACCGCCAGGATATAAAAGCTTCCTTAGAGATAATATCTAAGATGACAGAAGGGGTGAAAGAGAAGAAGAATTTTGTAATCTTCCCAGAGGGGACGCGCAGCAGAGAGGGAAACAGATTGCTGCCATTTAAAGGAGGTACGTTTAAAAGTGCGGTAAATGCCGGTTGTCCCATTATACCAGTTGCGCTGATTGACAGTTTTAAACCCTTTGATGAGAATTCATCCAGAAAGCAAAAAGTGGAAGTATGCTTTCTAAAACCCCTTTATTATGAGGATTATCAGCATTTAAAGACCACTCAGATTGCTGAATACGTGCACAATAAAATACAGGAAGAAATAAATCAAAAAATGGGTTGACAAGTCGAATTATATCTTGTATAATTGTCAATGCGTCTGGAAAAGATATACTTGATAGACACATCATATGGAGATTAAGAACTACGGAGAAATACTCAAGAGGCCGAAGAGGCGCCCCTGCTAAGGGTGTAGGTCGGGCAACCGGCGCGAGGGTTCAAATCCCTCTTTCTCCGCTCATTTCCAAATGATTATTTTTTTTCTTCTGGGTTGAAAAAAGTGGTTGACACTTATGTGAAACCATGATATTATATACCAGCTGTCAAAAAACAGTAAAAAAGAAAATAAAAAAAGTTGTTGACAAGATAGTAACGATATGATATGATTAACAAGTTGCTGTTGAGAAACAAAACAACAAAAA
>NZ_JBANEW010000098.1:0-298 GCF_049890855.1 Lacrimispora sp. 38-1
CGCGATGCCTTCAAAAGCGTACACAATCGATAAATAACTGTGTTCAATGCTTTTTCTAACATCGAATGGAGATGGAGAGATTCGAACTCTTGACCCCCTGCTTGCAAGGCAGGTGCTCTCCCAACTGAGCTACACCCCCAAATATAATCTGGCACCCACCTGCTCTCCCATACCGTCTCCAGTATAGTACCATCGGCCGCTTAGGTCTTAACCATCGTGTTCGAGATGGGAACGGGTGTGTCCCCTAAGCGCATCGGCACCAGAAATTCTTTGTCTTCTGATGTTTTCTTATTCAATT